>JAAFID010000081.1 GCA_013297765.1 Cytophagales bacterium
TGCGTAGCGATGTGAAATACTTTTGGGTTTTTCAGACCCTTTACTGCATCTTCCTCGGCTTCAGTTTCTAGATACAGCTTGGCATCCCAGCCCGATGTTTTTAATAAATTAAATATTTCTTTAACTTCTTTTTCTGCCCCAGGCAACTGGTCTACATGCTCTTGACCTTTGATAGCACGGTCGGCAGCAGCACTGTTCTTTTTCACGCCAGCCGAGTAATAGCTAGGGTTGCCAAACAAGGCAATATTATTCTTTTCAACTATTTGGTCTTTTTTTCTTACGGTAGCTTTCTTTTTTATCAAATCTCTGGTGCTACTAATCATCACCACTTCGTTATTGTCTATTACCGCTTTGCCTTCTGCTGAGATTAGGGTTTCGATGTTGATTTGATTGTACACGCCATCGGGCGAAAAATAAATGGTCGTATTGTCTTTGATGTATTTTTTGATGGGTTTCCAAAACGCTTCGTAAGAAATTTCATCGTCTAGCTTTAGCTTGATGGCGTTGCGATAATATTTGATATTTCTAGTTTCTAATTCCTTACCATTTTCCATTAATACCAACTGCGGCTGCCCTTTGGTTTCGGGGGTTATAATTAGCACAGCATACGCAATGGAGTCGGTAAAAGTGGTGGTGTATTTGCGAAAACGAATCATCTCTATAGCCACTTCATTTGGCTTTAAAGCATCTCGTATTTTTTCCCAATCATGAACATGATTTTTATCATTATCAGTCATGAATAGTTCAGAATTTGCACTTAAATCTTTTTCCAGCGACTCTATTTCTTTTTCCAAATTTTTAATATCAATGCCCGAAGCCTTACGCTCTTCGGTACTCATGGAGATGGCTGACGCCATAAATTCTTTTTGAGAAATATATGCCTCAAATTTTTTGATAAGTACTGGGTCTTTGCTCGCCAATATCCGCTCTCTTACTTTGATGGATGAGTTGAGCAAAATCGCCTTGGTATTCAGTGCAAAGTTGTAAATATTGGCCACCAAGGCAGGGTTCTCTTTCTGCATACGCACCGCCAGCGTATTGTAAAATTCAAAATCATTCTTAATCAAATTCCAATATTTGGTTTTCTCACGTTCGCTTAGTGCTGGAAAAAATCGACGGATAAAGTTCAGGTAGTTGGCCGTGGTAAGGTCGTAGTTTTTTACAGCGGTCTTGTAATCGCCAAGTATATAATTCATTTGCCCTACAAGGCTAAGGGTTCGCACATAGTTTGGGTGCTCATCGTCAAATATTTTTAAGTAAATATTGCTGGCATCGGTGTATTTGCTTTTGGCATCTGCATAATTTTTCTTGAAATAACTAAGGTTGCCTTGCAAAATCAGTATCTCCGCAGCGTGTATATTGTCTTTGCCAAATTTTTCTATGTAAATGTTATAGGCATTGTTCAGCAAAGGTGCGGCATCGGCAAGGCGTTGTGTTTCTAGGTAAAAAAGAGCCAAATTTTTCAATACCTCTGCATACTCAGGATTTTTTTCACCTAATGTATTTTTGATAATTTTAATCGATTCTTTAAAATTATTCTCGATTTCTGTCGCATCGCCTTTGTTGTAATACCTAATCAACGCAAGGCGATTCAGCGATTGGGCTACATGATAGTTGGTGCTGCCATATATTCTAGTTTGAATAGCCAGTACTTTACGAATGGCCTCTTCGGCTTTTTCGTAGTCGCCTATAGCACAATAAATTTTTTCTAACAAGGAAAGGCTTTCTGAAAATTTCAATGACGAGTCGCCAAAAATAGCCTTGCTTACAACCAATGCTTTGCGTGCAGCCTTCTCAGCATCGGTAAAGTCGCCCGTAATCACATACAGCTCTCCCAACTGATTATAGGGCGTAATCAGCGTGCGGCTTTTATTTCCAAAACGCCTTTCTCGCACCTCGATAGACTCTTTCAGCTTCTTTTCTGTGCCTTGATATTGACCTGTATAGATGTTAAGGTAAAACATTTCTTCATTCGCCACAGACGATTTTTGCTGGTCTGAAGAAATTTCTTTTCTAATCAATTTATTGGCTTGTTGCAATGTTTTTCTAGATTCACCATATTGCCCTTCCAACATTTGCAACAAAGCGAGCGTTTCTAAGGCTTCGGCATATTGCTTTGCCACATCTAGTTCGCCCATTTGCGATTGCAGTATGGCTATGGAAGACTCTAGTTTGCTGCGGGCTTCGTTATATTTGCCTAGCTCTAAATCCAGTGCTGCTAGGCGTTCTTGTGCCTCGGCATAAAATGGATGGCCGCCACCATAACGGCTCTTTAGACGCTCGGCAACTTTGTTCAAAATAGTTTGCGACAGGGCAAACTTGTCAGTAATCTGATACAATTTTGATTGGTTGTACAAATTGTTGATATAAAATTTTGATTTGTAATCAACTTCTTTGCTCACAATATTTTCCAAACTGTTTTTATAAATGTCCTCTGCTTGTTTCAGTTTGCCAGTATAAAGCACATAAAAATCGGCCAAATCGAGCATGCACTGGTGGTACGATGGGGTTTGGTCGCCTACCAATTCTTTCTTTATCCGCACTATTTCTAGCAGGTTTTTTTCCATGTCGTCATAAGCATCATTTTTTTCGTTGATGATGTTTAACAATTTTAAAACTTTAACTTTTTCTAGATGTGTATTGGGTATGATACTATTCGTAGATACCAATTGGCTCAATGCTTTTTGGGCATCAGGGTAATCTTCTTCTATTATTTGTCGGCCAGCCTCTAGTACGTCTAGCTGTGCTCTGTAAAAATTATCTCTGCTATAGGCTCGTTTCCACGCAGCGACATAGTTGATTTGGATTTTGGTCGCTTCTTTGTATTTCAATACTTTTTTGGTGGCCAAAATTGCTTTTTCCTGAATCTGCCCACTCTGCTTGCTACCTAGGGCGTACTTCATGCCTTTCGATGTTTTCAGCAGCACTAAAGCCTCGCTAAAAGCCTTATATTCCTTTTTTGCATCTTGTTTCTCTTCATTTACCAATCCTTGTTGATACATATTTTTTACCATCCCAAAATCGCTACCCCCCAGTTGCTGCTTGATCCAAAACTCATTGGTTTTTACCATTGAGTCAGCAGAGATAAAATCACCACTTGCCAAGAATACTTCCACACCCAAATTCAACGCCTCGGCATAGTTACGCTTGCGTTGGGCCACCTCTTTAGAAGATAGTTTTTTGATTTTTGGCTTGCCTGTTTTAGGGTCTTTTACTTCTATGGTAGTAATTATTTGTGCGTATTTTTCGCCATATACTTTCTGCAACACCGTTTGTGTTTTGGCATAATAGCCTTGTGCCAATAGTATTTGGGCAGAAACGAAACGCACATCGCTTGCTATTTGGGCGTTTTGAATTGTGTTTGCTTCCAATAGCTGCATTGCTTTAGCCAATAGTTCTGCCGCCTGCTTTGGGTTCCCATAATCGACCAATGCCTGTGCACCCTGCACACTCGCTAGGGCGAAATCGTTGTTGGTAGAGGTCTTGCTGGTGTTCAATATTTTTGTACCCTGCTCTATCGCTGATAAGTATTTGGCAAATGCTCCTAAGCCATTTTCAATACGAGCTTCTTGAAATTTGACAGCAGCATAAATAGCACTTTCAGCACCTTGCTGTTTGTAAACCTTGTCGAGCAAAATCTCATTGTATTTATGGGCATTTTTAAAATCGCCAGCCGTGATGTAGTTGTTGATTTTGGCATACTCTACCTGCCAATCAAATGTTTTGGCTAACGAAGATTGGCAAATTCCTAAAAATAGAATGAAGCAACCAAGGACAAGGCGTAAATTTTTCATAAATAAAATTAGAATATAGTAGAGCGTATAAATTTCAAATCTTGAAATCAATTTATCAAAATATTGGCACTTTGCAGAAAGTAATTTTATCCTTCAAATGTTTTTAAGGTCAGTTCATTGCCATCGAACTCGGCGTAGGTGTAAAAATTGACCCACTCGCCTAGATTTACATAGCGAGCAGCCTCGCCTACCTTCATGTCGAGCGGCAAATGCCTGTGACCAAAAATATAGTAATCGTGGTGTTGGCTTGCCTCTATTTCTTTGCAGTGAATGTAAATCCATTCTTTCTCTCCCAAAAATTGCTCATCTACCGTCTTATTGCTAATGCGACTTTTCTTTGACCACATTTGGGCTATGCCTATGCCTAGCCTGGGTGGGGCTATGCTAAACACCCACTGAAAAAAAGGATTGGTAAATACTTTCTTTATCAATTTGTACGACCAGTCACCAGGCCCTAAGCCATCGCCGTGGCCTATCAAAAACCGCTTTCCTGAAATGACCATTTCCTTTGGCTCTCGGTAGATTTCGATATTCAATTCTTTGGTAAAATAATCAAACATCCACATATCATGGTTGCCGGTAAAAAATGTGATGGGAATGCCAGCATCGGTCAGTTGGGCCAGCTTGCCCAGCAGCCGCACAAAACCTTTGGGAACGGTGTGTTTGTATTCAAACCAAAAATCAAAAATATCGCCCATGATGTAGATATGTGCTGCATCGTGCTGAACAGCCTCTAACCACCGAATCACTTTCTTTTCCTTAGCCAAACTACTTGCTGCACTAGGCACACCAAGGTGAAAGTCAGAGATGAAATATATTTTTTGCCCTGCGGCGAGAGGCGGTTTTTGTGGTTGCCAATTATTCATAAAATTGACCTTCAATTAGCTTTAACATCATTAAATAGCGTAGTGAAATTGAATAAAAACTAATTTATTATGGACAATTAATCAAAGGTTCGCTGCTAGGATACATCAATCCAGAAGCGGTGTATTGATCTCCAAAAGTTAAGCCTTTTGAAGATATGTTACTGGGTATGCATTTAAAAAATGAATTAAACACACCACAAAGTCCAATTTGATGATTACTATTTGTTTTCGCTTGAATGCGGTAATAATATTTATTATTTGTATGCGATTTGATACTTGGATTCCAAGCGACGTAAACATCATTAGCCGAAAATACTAGGTTATTGGATGAATCATAAATTTTGAAATCTATTGCAGCTATATTTATCAAAATAGGTGCAATAATATCATTTATAGCATCTCCATTTGGTGAAAATGCATTAGGCATAAATACCCTCGCACTATCATTTGTTCCCAAAGTGTCTGTTATAAGATTTTCGCAATAGTTAGTATTTATAAGAGTAGCCAATTTATCTTTTTTTGTACAATTGCTTACTAGAATTAATGATAAAATTAGCAATGAAAAATTCCTTTTTAAAATTGATTGACTGATGGTAAACATGACATAAAATTTATTTTTTTGTATAGTTATATTTAGAAGTTTTAAAATCTTTCGATGCTAAAATTGACCAATTCAGTTTATAACCACTTTGCATACGTCCCTCTAACTTCCTTGTGCGATTTTACTTTTCCGGCTTTCATGTCATTTAAACCCCTTTCAATCGCCAACTCTTCTTCCTTTGTTACTTCATTCCACCAATCTACTTTTTTAGGTTCTTCTCTCAACAATTTTAGTTTTGCTAAAGCTGTTTCGTCTTTAAGACCAGTTACCCATTTAATAATTTTCAATTTTTCATTTTGAAAAACTTCAGAACCCGCTTTTGTTGTCATAATTTCAAGAAATATAATAGAAGTAAGTTGTACAAGAGTTATTTAGCATATTCTAGTTCATAATGCCAAGGAGATAAATCGGCTGTATACATTATATTTATAGTTTTAATGATTGTTTTTTCATTTTCTTTTTAACTTAATCTAATAACTATTTTTCACAGTTGCTCAATTTTCCCATTATTCAAAATTAGAAAAAGATTATGGTAAAACTATGTGGTGAAAAATGTATTAAAAATATTTTCAAATATTTTGTTAATCAGATACAACCTTTTGTTTTAACTTGCACTCTTTGTTTGGGAATAAACCAACAAGTCATTTGTTTCAACTAATACAACCAATTAAAACCTTTTAAATTTATGAATCTGCTAAAAAAGCTACTCGTACCAGCTGCACTTATTGCCAATGCATTTAATGGATATGCCCAGACTTTTGACCTCATTATATCACCTACCACTCAAGTAATAGAAATAGGACAGACAGCAAACTTTACTATTAAAGCGAGGGGAATAGATGGATTCAATGGGCAAATCTTTTTGAAAGTAAGTGAATCTGATAATTCAAATTTTAAATTTGAATTATCTAGCGATTTGATATTTTCACCTTACACTGAAACACCTACACTAAGTATTACACCCTTTTCAACTACACAAGAAAAATCTTATTCCATAACTATTGAAGCGTTCAATGGATTGTTGTCTTTGCCCAAATCCATAATTGTAGAGGTAAAAAAAGAAAATTGTATTTGGAAAAATACTGCTTTAGATGTGAGTTTTGTAGATAATAAAGGCGAATACTGGGGAGGAAGTGCGCCAAGTATCTATAAGTCAAATATCCCAACAGCTAAATATGCACTGCCAAATTATGAATATAGAAGCAGGTTTATTGATGCCGATAATAATTTTTGGTATGCTACCGATAAGGGAATTGTGAAATTTGATGGTAAATCGGCAACGGTGCTCAATGCGAGTAATGACAAACTGCCTATTGATGTAATTTTTTTCGTCATTGTAGATTCGAATAAGACAATTTGGATAGCGGATAGAACCAGCTTATACAAAAAGATTAAAGACAACTGGCAAAAAGTAAGTTTGAATGTCGGCGAAATTAATGATTTAAAGCTAGACAGAAAAAATAATGTATGGGTATCATCTAGTCTTAACTATCAAGGTACTTTGATTAAAATAGAAGAAGAAAAAATTTCTTACTTCAACAACATAAATTCTTGTTTACCTCAAACGGGGATTGGTCAAATTAATTTTGATATAAACAATGCTTTGTGGGCAGGTTTATCAAGCGATAATAATATTAATAATAACAGTAAAGAAAATTCAATTTTAAAATATGACGGCAATACTTGGGAATATTGGTGTCGAAAAGCTACGAAACCATACAATCACTATCTGTACGATAATGCTTGCAAGTTAATTGTCAATGATAATGCCTCTGGTTATGATGCTTTTTATATGGGCAGTGTTACTATAGATGGCAACAACAACAAATGGATATTGGTAAATAGTCCAGGAGGAAATAATGGTTTAATAAAGTACAATGATAACACTTGGAAAAACTTTAATTCTTCGGAAGGCGGGGCTCGCCCATATGGGAACATAAATAATATTGCAGTTTCCACAAAATCCAAAAAAGTATTTATGAAAACTGGAGATATATATTTTGTTTACGAAGACTGCGAAAAGCCTCTAGCCACAGATGCCAATATTACAATGGCAGCAAATACGGTCACTATATCTCAATCAGCCAACAACCAATTCCTAATCCAATCTCAGCAAAACATAGATGGACTGGTATTGATGAATATGAATGGAACTGAACTAAGCAATGAAGTTGCTAAAACCAATACTGTACAGGTCGATTATTCGGCTTATCCCAGTGGATTGTATTTGGTAAAAGTAATATCCAACAATCAAGTAGTGACCAAAAAGTTAATGATACAATAACCCTCCCCCCTCAGCCCAATGAAAATAAACCCGTCAGCTTACCTGTCGGAAGTTTTCATTGGGCTTATTTTTTTGTTGCGTAGAAGTTTTGCGGTGCTAGCTATTTTTTTCTTACCTTTTATGAAAAATAATTCCGCTCACCTCTTCAAGCAATTGCACATGACACAGACTATATTTTTGTTCGCCGTAGGCTCCTTATTTACTGTTCCCTTATTTGCACAGATTATTCCACCGTTTGACTACAATAAACACTGGCAAACGGTCGCCAATTTTGAACAAAAATCTTTGCCTCAATCTGCTCTCAAAGAAGTAGATATTATTTACACCGAAGCCAAGAAAACCAACAACACTGGGCAGTTGGTAAAGTCAGTGATACACCAACTCAAATATACAGAGTACAAAGAGGAAGAGGCCTTTGAAAAAAATATAGAGAAAGTAAAAGCAGAAATACTCGCTGCAAAATTCCCAACAAAGCAAATACTGCACTCCATGTTGGCAGAGATGTACTGGCAATATTATACCAACAACCGTTGGAAATTCAATGATAGAACGGCAACCGTAAATTTTGAACAAACCGATATTGCCACATGGAGTTTAGACAAAATCGTAGGCGAAACGCAAAAACATTATCAGCTTTCGCTTGAAGACAAGGAAAAGGCGAAGAAAACCAACATTGCGGGCTACAACGAAATCATCAATGGCGGCAATGAACTGGGGCAAATGCTACGCCCTACGCTGTATGATTTCCTTGCACACCGTGCAGCAGATTTTTTTATGGGCGAAGAACCAAACTTGACCCAGCCTGCCTATGCTTTTAAGATTGACAATGAAAGCTATTTTGCCAATGCAGCAACGTTTGCAAACTTAGATATTACCAGCAAAGACACCAGCTCTATGAAGCTGCAAGCACTGCAAATATTGCAGACCTTGTTGCAAATGCACCTTGACGACAAAGACCCATCTGCATTGGTAGATGCCGATGTAAAACGGTTGAAATTTGTAAACAAACATTCGGTAAATGAAAACAAGCAAACCTTGTATTTGCAAGCCCTACAGCAACTAGAGCAAAAGTACATCAAGTACGAAATCTCCACCCTTGTTTCTTATGAAATAGCTTT
This sequence comes from Cytophagales bacterium, assembly GCA_013297765.1. Classification (GTDB taxonomy): domain Bacteria; phylum Bacteroidota; class Bacteroidia; order Cytophagales; family Cytophagaceae; genus REBA01. The sequence goes on from JAAFID010000081.1 coordinate 8,664, forward strand.
AGTTTACGCAAATCAAGGAGCATTATATACCCCATTAACCTCGGACAAATACCAATTTGATTCGAAAAAGGCTTATGATATTGCGGTGGCAGCCATAAAGCGGTTTCCAAGGTCTTTTAGCGTATACGACTGTGAAGTATTAAAAAGAATCCTATTGAAAAAAGAGTTAAACATAAACATGGAAAAAATTTGTATTCCTAATCAACCCTTCTTAATTAATTTGAATTATAAGAATTTGGATACTATTCATTTAAAAGTTATTAAAATCTCGAAAAAAGAATTGATTGAACATATAGAGAAATGGAAAACAATGCCAGATGTAAATATTGAGAAAGAAGTTATTGAATATTGTTTAAGTAAGCCTTCGATAAAACAAAAAATGGTGGAACTTCCTTCGTTAGGAGATTTGCAAGAACACATAACAGAGTTAAAAATAGATGGATTGGACTGCGGATTGTATATGATTATGATAAGCCAAAAAGAAAATAATAATAATCTATGTTATGGTTTTACTCAGGTTTCAAATATTACTTATAGCCAAAGACTTACTGGAGAAAATATTAGAGAAATCCAATTATTGAACAGGAAATCAGGAAGCCCGCTTAAAGGGGTAGAGTTGATTGTTTCCAATAGAGCTTATAGCCAAACAAATAACAAATATGAGAAAGAGTTTTTCGGCACTTATACCTCTGATAAGAATGGTGAAATTAAAATCCTTCATAAATCGAGAAGTAATAATGATTTGCTTTTTGAATTTTCTGACAAAAATGATTTTCTTTTTTCTGATGAGTTAATTAGTTTTTCAGACTTGACTAATACTTATCTACCTATGCGTGAAGAGCCTAATTCATATAAAAATTGTGTTTTCTTTGTAGACCGGGCTATTTACAGACCAGGGCAAACCATTTTTTTTAAGGGACTTTATATAAGTAACAATGGAAAAACTTCAGATATAATTGCCAAACATCCCATTACAGCAATTTTATATAATGAAAATAATATAGAAATTTCAAAACTGGACTTGATTACTAATGAGTATGGCACAATTCAAGGAAGCTTTGTACTTCCTCAAGGCAATGTGGGATACATGCGCATCAGAGCCAATGTGGGTGGGCAGGTCTACTTCTCTGTTGAAGAATACAAACGACCAAAATTTGAGGTCTCTTTTGAGCCTATAAATAAAACATTTAGGTTGGGCGATACCATCACTGTTGTTGGTCATGCTAAGGCCTACTCAGGAGCTAACATAGATGGTGCAAAAGTAAAATATCGTGTGACTCGCAATGCTCGCTTTCCTGATTGGTGGTGTTTTTGGAGAGGGTATTATCCAAATACTCCACAAGTAGAGCTTGCCAATGGAGTTCTGGAAACCGATGGCACTGGTAAATACAATATCACATTTGTCGCCAAGCCCGATTTGACTTTGGACAAAGCAGCTGACCCTACATTTACCTATACTGTTCAAGCCTTCGTAACCGATGTAAATGGCGAAACGCAAACTGTACGAAGCGAAATCCAAGTAGGCTATAAGGCAATTTCTTTAAGTGTTGTGCTACCAGATTTGGATAAAGCCACCAATGATTTAGGCAAAAAGGAATTTTCAATTGTTACCCAAAACTTGGCATCGGTTTTTGTACCATCGAAAGGAAATATTGCCATATATAAATTAAAAACTCCTGAACGAGCCTATAAACCTAAATTATGGCAACGTAGCGACATGTTTACAATGACCAAAGAGCAATACCAAAAAGACTTTCCTGATGAGGCCTACAATGACGATGACAATATGGTCAAATGGGAACGAGAGCAAAAAGTATTTGCGTTGAATTTTGATACCGAGAAACAAAAATCATTTGTTCTAAATGATATTGCCAAATGGACTTCGGGACAATACCTACTAGAGGCTACCGCCACCGATAGCTATGGACAAGAGGTAAAAGACATCAGCTATTTCAAAGTATATTCTACCAAAGAAACCAAACTAGCCATTCCCCAAATCAATTTCATACAAGAATTAAATACCACCTGCGAGCCAGGCGACACTGCCAAAATACTTTTTGGCACATCAGCTAAAATAAAAGTGCTGTATGAGATAGAACACGATGGGAAAATAATCGAAAAACGATGGCTCTCTTTTAATGATGAACAGAAGGCACTTAAAATCCCAATTGTAGAAGCCTACAGGGGGAACATAATTGTCTATACTAGCTTTGTGCTAGAGAATAGATTTTATAGCAATACGACAATCATTACTGTTCCTTACACCAACAAACAACTCGACATTTCTTTTGAGACATTTCGAAACAAGCTGCTACCGGGAGAGAAAGAGCAATGGAAAATAAAAATTAAAGGCAAGAACTCCGATAAAATTGCTGCCGAAATGGTAGCAACACTATACGATGCTTCACTTGATGTTTTTAACCCTCACAATTGGCAGGCTAATTTTTTTAAAAGTGTATTTGCAACCCGCAATTGGTGGGCTCATTCAATTTGTGGGCAATATCAACTTCAAAATCTTAACGATTATTTTTACCCTCCTAATTATTATGAGTCAAATCAAAATTTACGAGCTGATTATTTAACATTAAGATGGTTTGGCTATCAAGTTCAAAATATTAGAAATAGAGATTATGATTTAATGAGTGAAGTAGTATCCATCGGCTATGCGAATAGTGCTCCCCAACCTGATGCCCCTGCTGGTAAGCCTATGCGAACTAGAATGTCGAAGAACTCGATGGACGACCAAATTAATGAGGACAAATCCCCTTCTCAGCAACTCCCCAAAATCCAACCCCGTAAAAACTTTAACGAAACTGCGTTTTTCTATCCCAATCTGTACACCAATGAAGCAGGGGAAATCATTATTAACTTCACCATACCCGAGGCACTTACCCGCTGGAAAATGTTAGGCTTTGCACATACCAAAGATTTGAAGTTTGGGTTGATTAGCAAAGAACTCATTACCCAAAAGGAATTGATGGTCGTACCCAATCAGCCAAGGTTTTTTAGGGAAAATGATCAAATGCAGTTTTCCGTAAAGATTACTAGCTTATCAGACAAGCCACTTACAGGGCAGGCACAGCTTGAGTTCTTCGATGCACTTACCATGAAACCTGTGAATGTGGAAATGAAAAATCAAGCCTTCAAGAAAGATTTCTCAGTAGCGGCTGGCAGCAGTACCCAATTGGAATGGGCGATATCCATTCCCGAAGGACTGCAAGCCGTTACTTATCGTGTCGTTGCCAAAGCTGGCAATTTCAGCGATGGAGAAGAAATGACGCTGCCCGTCGTCACCAACCGAATGATGGTTACGGAGACCATGCCTATGTCAATCCGTGGGAAACAGACGAAAACATTTCATTTTGACAAATTAAAAAACAATGCGTCCACTACCCTACGAAATCACAAATACACGCTTGAATTTACCTCTAACCCTGCATGGAATGCGGTGTTGGCATTGCCCTACTTGATGGAATATCCTTATGAATGCGTAGAGCAGACGTTCAGTAGGTTCTATGCCAACAGCATCGCCTCGCATGTGGCCAATGCCAACCCAAAAATCAAAAAAGTATTTGATACTTGGGCGACCATACAGCCAGATGCTTTGTTGTCTAATTTGGAGAAAAATCAAGAATTAAAAACAGCTTTACTCGAGGAAACGCCTTGGGTACTGCAAGCCAAAGACGAAAGCCAACGCAAACGTAATGTCGGACTGCTTTTTGACCTAAATAGATTGAGCAATCAAAAAGCCAGTTCATTTGAAAATCTTAAAAAAGCTCAGACTGCTTCTGGTGGATTTTCTTGGTTTGTTGGCATGCCACCAGACAGATATATCACCCAGCACATTGTAGCAGGAATTGGGCATTTAGATAATATTTGGGCAGATACAATAAAAACTAATGAGCAAATCTGGAATATGGTGAAAGCCGGCATTCAATTTATGGATGACCAAATAAAGGAAGATTATGAAAGATTAAAATCATTAGAAAAGAAAAACGAAATTAAAATGAATGAATATCGGCCAGATTATGTTCAGGTTCATTATCTATGTTCTAGAAGTTATTTTGAAGATATACCTGTTGAGAAGTCTCATAAAGAAGCAATAGATTATTACCTCTCTCAAGCAAAAAAATACTGGACTAAATACAATCTTTATATGCAAGGCATGCTTTGTTTGGCATTCAGTAGAAATAAAGACAATGTATTGCCCCTACAAATGATCAAATCTTTTAAAGAACGTGCATTGCACAGCGAAGAAATGGGCATGTATTGGAAAACATCTTCGGGCTATTATTGGTACGAAGCACCAATAGAAACACAAGCCCTCATGATAGAGGTGTTCGACGAGGTAGCCCAAGACGCTGTAAGTGTCGAAGAACTGAAAATATGGTTGCTTAAACAGAAACAAACGCAAGATTGGAAAACCACCAAGGCTACTGCAGAAGCCTGCTATGCTTTGTTGCTAAGAGGGGTTGACCAGTTGGCTAGCTCCACAGTTGTAGAGGTAATAGTGGGCACAGAAAATCTTTCAAAAAAAATCACCGAGGAAGCAAAAGTAGAGGCAGGCACAGGCTATTTCAAAACCTCTTGGACTGCTCCACAAATCACACCCAACATGGGCAATGTGACGGTAAGCAAAAAAGACGAAGGCATAGCTTGGGGAGCCGTGTACTGGCAATATTTTGAGCAACTAGACAAAATAACTACTGCCGAAACGCCACTGAAACTGAGCAAAAAATTATTTCTAGAAAAATCCACCGACCGTGGCCCAGTGATAACGCCTATAGATGCCAGCACCAAGCTGCAAGTAGGCGACTTGATAAAAGTACGCATAGAACTGCGTGCCGACAGAAGCATGGAATACATTCACCTAAAAGATATGCGAGCCGCTGCCCTAGAACCAGTAAGCACTTTGTCCGCCTACAAATACCAAGACGGGCTAGGCTACTACGAGAGTACTAGAGATTTGGCAACCAACTTCTTCATTGGCTACTTACCCAAAGGCACTTATGTATTTGAATATCCTTTGCGTGTGTCACAAAAAGGAGATTTCTCTAATGGCGTAACTACTGTACAAAGCATGTATGCTCCCGAGTTTACAAGTCATTCAGAAGGTGTAAGAGTTTTGATAAAATAGCAGAACAAATAGGTGTTAAAATAAAAATCAGATAAAAAACACATCCTGATTATGGAATAAAAGTTTACAAACAAATAATTTATATTCTTTTCCTATGTAATTTTTTGGCTAAATTTTTAAATTCTATGAGTTACAAATAACTTATATTCTTTAATTTTACAGTTACCCCCCAACTAGTATTAATAAATTGTTAATTTTTATTGCCATGCACCGAAAACGGTTATTATACGATTATTCACGCTTTACCATATTATTAACCCTAGTCCTTATTGGTTATACCTTTGTTACAGGCTTTATATTTGCCAGATACATCATGCTTGCTAGTGTGCCTGTATTTGCCATCATTATGTACTACTCTCGCATACCCAAATATCGAATTCCTCTTTCTAATTTTTTTATTG
>JAAFID010000082.1 GCA_013297765.1 Cytophagales bacterium
TAGAAAAAGGCTATGGTGAAAAATTGCTAGACGACATGAAAGCTATAGCCAATACCATCAAATTTAGAATGCTTTATTAGTACTTGATTTGCTCATTATTTCTCATAAAAAAACATAGCATTGAACAATAAAATATACTTCACTCCTGGACCATCAGAACTGTATCCTACCATCGGAAAACATATACAGCAAGCCCTCGACGACAAAATAGGTGCTATATCGCACCGTAGCAAACAGTTTCAAGAAATATATGCTCATACTGAAAATCAGTTGCGTACATTTTTAAAATTGCCCGATAATTATACCATTCTGTTCTTAGCATCGGCTACAGAAATATGGGAAAGAATATTGCAAAATACGGTTGCACACACCAGTTTTCATTTGGTGAATGGCTCATTTTCAAAAAAGTTTTATGAATGTGCAGGTGAGCTAGGCCGCACAGGGCTAAAGGTAGAGGCACAGTTTGGCGAAGGATTTTATCCAGAGCAAATTGCAGTACCAGCCGAAACTGAAGCCATCTGCCTTACGCACAATGAAACCAGTTCTGGCGTTTCTATGCCTGTGGCTGATATCAATCAATTTAGAGCCAAGCATGCAGAAGCCTTGATATATGTGGACTCTGTATCATCTTTGCCATACCCTAATTTTGATTATTCTAAAATAGATTCTACATATTTCTCTGTTCAAAAATGTTTCGGTATGCCCGCAGGGCTGGGTGTGTGGCTACTTAATGACAGAGTGATAGCCAAGGCAGAAGCCATGGATAAAAAAGGAATTTCTTTGGGTACTTATCATACCATTCCATCACTGGTGAGCAAAGCCAAAGAAAATCAAACCCCTGAAACTTGCAACGTACTTTATATCTATTTGCTAGGAAAGATTGTGGAGGATATGAATAAAATAGGTGCTCAAGAAATTCGTATGTCCATAGACCGTAAGGCCAAATTGGTGTATGATTATTTACAAACGAGTAAAGTATTCTCGCCTGCGGTAGCCGACGAGAAATTACGCTCGCAAACTACCATTGTAGCCAATGTTACAATTGGCTCGGCAGAAGTAAATAATCAATTGGCTGCTTTTAACATGGCGGTAGGTACAGGCTATGGCAACCACAAAGACCAACAAATACGTATTGCTAATTTTCCTGCACATAGCGAGCAAGCGATGCAGCAGTTGGTAGCCAAATTGCAGGCTTGTTTTGGTTAATAAAATATAATTGACATTCTATAAAGTTTCCCACCTATAACATTTTTGAAAGTGTGGCTATCTTTTTGTATTTTTGAAATCTATGAATATTGTAAAACTGATTCTTTTTGTTCTCTTCGTTACTTTTGTTACCTCTTGTAGCAAATTTAACAAGCTGGTAAAAAGCACCGACATCAATAAAAAGATGGAAGCAGGAATAGAATTTTATAAAAAGAAAGACTATTACAAAGCAGCTACCTTGCTCGACGAGGTAGTACCCTTGCTGAAAGGAAAAGAGGAGGGAGAAAAAGCACAGTATTACCAAGCAATGACCTACTACGACGACAAGCAGTATGTTATGAGTGGTTATTATTTTAAAGAATTTTATGAAGCATATCCTAGAAGCGATAAGGCCGAGCAGTGCTATTTTATGTATGCAAAGTCAATGTACAACGATTCGCCTCAATATAACCTAGATCAAGAAAGTACTACAGGTGCGTTGGTAGGTTTGCAGGCATTTGCCAATAGGTTTCCAGAAAGTAAATACATGGAAGAAGCCAATAAATTGACACAAGAAATAAATGCAAAACTGGAACTAAAAGATTACGAAAATACAAAGCTGTATTACAAAATAAGAAACTACAAATCGGCGGTGATAGCCCTTGGCAATTTCATGGAAAAATATCCAGAATCGCACTACAATGAAGAATTGAAATACTTGAAATTTATAGCACAATACGATTTGGCAAAAAGAAGCATCGAAGGCAAAAAGAAAAAAGACCGCTACCTAGATGCCATGGAGTTTTACTTGGAATTTATAGATAAATATCCCAATAGTAAACTGAAAAAAGATGCAGAATCGTACTACGAATTGTGCATGAAAGAAGTAAAGAAAATAGATAAACAAACCACTTAATATAAATTCTAAATAATACAATTATGGCCGTACCATCATCCATCATCACTAGAGACGTAGATAAACTTGCCGGACAAACAGGTAATGTATATGAATCTATAGTAGTGATAGCAAAAAGAGCAAGACAAATCTCTGCAAAAGTAAAAGAAGAATTGAGTCACAAACTGGCAGATTTTGCTTCTACTGTGGACAATTTGGAAGAAGTATTTGAAAACAGAGAGCAAATTGAAATTTCAAAATATTACGAAAGAATGCCTAAAGCATCTATAGTAGCTATAGAAGAATTTGTAGAAGGCAAAGTGATGCATAGAAGAGCCATAGAAACTGACGAGCCTAATGTATTGTAAATAACCATGCAGCTCCGAAACAAAAAAATATTGCTGGGAGTTTGTGGCAGCATTGCAGCCTACAAAGTAGCACACTTAGTGCGATTGCTGATAACAGCAGAAGCAGAGGTAAAAGTTGTAATGACTGCCTCTGCTTCTGCATTTATAACCCCGCTTACGCTAGCCACACTTTCTAAAAATCCTGTGGCAACCTCATTTGTACAAAATGAACAAGGCGAGTGGACAAACCATGTAGAACTAGGTCTGTGGGCTGACCATATTTTAATAGCCCCCGCCAGTGCCAATACCATAGCCAAGATGGCACACGGTATTTGCGACAATTTGCTGTGTGCCGTCATACTATCAGCACGCTGCCCTGTGAGTGTAGCACCAGCAATGGATTTGGATATGCTGGCACATGCTACAACTCAGCAAAACCTATCCAAGATTCAATCAATGAGTTATCACATTCTAGCAACTGGATACGGAGAATTGGCGAGTGGTCTAGTAGGCCAAGGGCGAATGGCAGAGCCAGAAGAATTGCTGCAACATTTGACAGATGCTTTTGTGTCAAAAAATCTTTTAGCAGACAAAAAAATATTGATTACAGCCGGGCCAACCCAAGAGGCCATAGACCCCGTAAGATTTGTAAGCAACCACTCTACTGGAAAAATGGGCTATGCACTAGCTGAGGCAGCAGCAGCAATGGGTGCACTGGTTACATTGGTTAGTGGCCCTGTCAATATTGTTGCCCTACATCCAAATATTAAATTGGTTAAAGTGCAATCGGCAGCACAGATGTATAATCAAGCCAATGCCTACTTTACCCAATGTGATGTGGCCATACTAGCAGCCGCTGTAGCAGATTATACACCAAAATATGTAGCTACCGAGAAAATTAAAAAGAACGATGGTGAATTTGTGTTAGAATTTGAAAAAACAATAGATATTGCTTACCAACTGGGCAAGCAAAAACTACCACACCAAGTAATAGTGGGGTTTGCACTAGAGACCAACAATGAAATAGCACATGCAAAAGCCAAAATTGAGCGAAAGAATTTTGATTTTATAGTACTCAATTCACTTCAAGATGCAGGTGCGGGATTTGCTCACGATACCAATAAAATCAGTATTATTGGGGCAGATGGAAGTATGGAAGTATTTGCATTAAAGTCTAAAAAAGAAGTTGCAAAAGATATATTAACAAACGTATCCATTCGTTTAGAAAGCAAAAAATAATATGGATTTGAAATTATTTAAAATCAACATACTCTTTGTCGCTCTATTTTTATGGGCACTTTCAGCCCTGGCTCAAGGTGAAATTAACGCAACCATTATTTTAGACTATAGTCAGGTACAGCCCAATCAGCAGGATAAAGACATTATGGAAGAGGCTAAAACTGCTATGACCAATTTTATGAACAATAGAAAATGGACTGCCGACAACTTTGCCCCCGAGGAACGCATTAAATGCAATATCGCCATCAGTATTGTGGCTATTTCAGGTTTAGGTGTATATACTGCCACTGCTCAGATACAATCTTCACGGCCTATCTATGGCACCTCTTACGAAAGTACTTTGCTCAATTATTTTGACAAAGATTTTAACTTTAGCTACACCCAAGGACAACCTATGGACTTTAACGAAAATATTTATATCAATGAAGTAACTACCCTCTTGGGCTTTTATGCCAATATTATTTTAGGTATGGATTACGATAGTTTTTCAAAACTAGGCGGTACAGCGTATTTTGACAAAGTAAGAAACATTGCCAATAATGTACCTGGAAGCCCTGATGCGTGGCAGCAATTTGGCAAAGACCCAAATACACGAGGTGGTTTTGCAGAAAATTTGCAAAGCCAGCAATACATTCCCATTAGAGAATGGATGTACACTTACCATCGTCTAATATTAGACGATTATTTAAATCAAAAAGATCCTGTTGCCACCCATAAGAAATTACTGGAATGCTTGATAGCTCTAAAACAATTTAACAATCAAAAACGCCCAAATGCTACTGCAGTACGCCAATTCTTTTTTGCCAAAGGAACAGAGTTAATGAGTATGTTTTCACAAGCCAGCCCTGAAATAAAGAAAACTGCGATAGACTTGTGTAGCGAAATGGACCCCAGCAATACCCAAAAATATCAAAAATTGATGATGATGAATTAGGTTCATTTTTTATACAATCGGCACATCTAAAATTATATTTCCAACTCTTTAATAAATGGGCAAAAGACAGCAGCGATACCAACAGCCTAATATTGAAGATTATGCTACTAAAATAGTAAGCAAGATGTGCCACATTTTGTTAAACACCAATCAAGTTTTTAGTGGCATAATGTTAAGCATAGATAAAAATACCATTCTATTGCAAGTAACAGGAAGTAAAAAGATTTCATTGGCGACAGCCCAAGTGATTGAGGTAATTACAGACTATCAAGCCTAAGCTTATTATAAAGACGCATTAGTATTTTGCTAAAAAAATTAATACAAATTAGCTTAAAAGCTATTTTATTTAGTAATTTTAGCAATAATTTATCTTTACATGGAGCGTATTCAAGAAAAGCTACAAATATTGGCAGATGCTGCAAAATACGATGTATCGTGTGCATCGAGCGGTAGTAAACGAAAAAATACCACCAAGGGCTTGGGCGATGCCACTGGTATGGGCATTTGCCATAGCTATACCGAAGATGGTCGTTGTGTTTCTTTACTCAAAATACTACTCACAAATCATTGTATTTTCGATTGTGCCTATTGCGTTTCACGAAAAAGCAACGATATTCAACGTGCTGCATTTACGGTGCAGGAAGTGGTAGATCTCACCATTAATTTTTACCGTCGCAATTATATCGAAGGCTTATTTCTTAGTTCAGGAATTTTTAAAGATGCCGATTACACCATGGAAAGACTGGTAAGAATAGCCAAAAAGCTAAGATTAGAGCATAATTACAATGGATATATTCATCTAAAATCTATTCCTGGAGCTAGCGACGACTTGATGCAGCAAGCCGGTCTGTATGCCGATAGACTCAGTGTAAATATAGAAATACCTACCGAACATGGACTAAAACTACTGGCACCAGAAAAAAATCGTGCAGATATGATTAAGCCCATGAATTATTTGACCCATAAAATAATAGAAAATAAAGAAGAGAAAAAGCTATTTAAAAAAACGCCAAGTTTTGCACCTGCTGGGCAAAGTACCCAAATGGTGATAGGTGCATCAGGCGAATCGGATAAGGATATTATGTACATTGCCAATGCTTTTTATGATAAGTTTAAATTAAGGCGAGTGTATTATTCGGGCTATGTGCCAATAAGTAACGACAACCGCTTGCCTGCAATTGGTGCGGCAGTTCCATTTTTAAGAGAAAATAGATTGTATCAGACCGATTGGCTATTGAGATTTTATGAATTTGATGTAAAAGAAATATTGAATGAAAGCCACACCCAACTAGACTTGGATGTAGATCCCAAGCTGGGCTGGGCGTTACGCAATATGTCGGTATTTCCTATTGATATTAATACAGCGGATAGGCATTTGATTTTACGAATTCCTGGCATAGGTACACAGTCGGTAGATAAAATATGTGCAGCACGTAAATTTGGGAGATTAAATGTAGAACATTTGCGGAAAATGGGAGTGGCCTATAATCGTGCTCAATATTTTATTAGTTGTGATCGTCAGCCATTTCGCCCCAAAGATTATTCTTCAGAAAATATTAAGAAATATATCCTTGCCGAATCCAATAGTAAATACAAAAAAGTAAATACGAATCAACTGAATTTATTTTGATACCATCTCATGAAATCAACGCTACCAATAGCCGCAGTTGACACTAGTATTTATGTGTACGACAACACATTTGAGGGTTTGCTTACTGCTGTTTTTGAAGGATATGTTCAAAAGCATTGGCAAGCCAGAATAGTGACATCCCAACAATACAGTCCACAACTTTTTGCGACAAAATATGTAATAGAAACCAATGCAGACAAGGCTACTAGGGTATGGAAGGGGTTGCTGCCCACAATGCAAAAGACCGAAAGAAGTTGTTTGGTGAAATGCTTCTTGTCAGAATTGCCGCAGCGTGAAGAAATCATTTATCAATACATTCAATATGCCTTACGAAGCCACCAAAATATAGCTCGAGATTATGGGAATAAATATGTAATGGAACTAGCCCAAATAGTAAAAATGGTGGGCAGGGAAAAACACCGTATGGAAGCATTTGTGAGGTTTCAAAAGCTAGGCGATGGTACTTACTATTCCGTAGTGGAGCCTGATTTTAACGTGCTACCATTAATTGCCACACATTTTAAAAATCGATATGCCGATCAGAGGTGGATTATTTATGATATCAAACGCAAATATGGCATAGCCTACGATTTGGACAAAGTGACCCAAATAACGATGAATTTTGACATGGAAAATATTGCAGCCGACAATGTTGTTGCAGCCTACGACGAGGAAGAGGTGCTGTACCAAACGCTGTGGAAAGCCTTTTTTAACAGTGTAAACATCAAAGAGCGGAAAAATATGAAGTTGCATTTGCGAAGCATGCCCCATCGCTATTGGAAATATTTGACAGAAAAAATGATTTAGTATTTTTTCTTTTATGAGGCAATTTTATTTCAGTGAAAGGAAAAGGGAATTCTTAAGCCAAAACTACTTTTAAAATATTAAAAAAATAAGAATTCCCCAGGGCGAAGAATTCTTATCAAATTAAACAGGTTATGAACAAATTGTGTGTTATGTCTATATATACACTAACTTTTATAGAAGTAACCCTATGTTGTAAAAATATTTTTATTACCCCACACTATGCATATTGAATTTCAGAATTTGGTAAATTACATAACCCAAAGAATATTTTCTATATTGTTTATTCATAATATTCTAAATACAAGACTACTTTAAATTCCATTAAAAAAATTGAATATTAGTTGAATGCACAGATTTTAAATGGAATGAAAAAGTATAAATTCATTACATTATTACATTATACCTTTTGCATACTCCAATAATTTGGCAAAACAAGTGCATCTTTTGGTTAAATAAATTTATAATATGATTATTACCTTGGCATAGATATTACAACGGCAATGTACTTGATTTTACAAAACACTTTTCTGATGAACGCTTATAAAAAAATATTTAAATGGACGTTGTTTACTCTAATGATGTACGCTTGCAAAGAAGCCCCCAAAGAAAATAGCCCTGTTACCACTGCGGCTGATACTGCAAGAGCAACACCAGTTTTTGAACTGACTCAGATGACTGCTTCATTTAAAAATTTGGTAAAAACGGATACTGCCATAATGCGTGGAGTAAGTTGGCAAAGTGTATTAAAAAATGTAACTGCTATAGAAGACCCCAAAACACTGGTAGAGGCAGAGGAAGACTATTACGACTACTTGATTACGCTGGACAATAAAGAGCAAGCAGATGTGATTTATTATTTCAATACAGCATCGCAAATAGAAAAAATAGAACTTAATTTATACCCAGCAAATGAAATTTCAAGGGCAAAATTTTATGATGAATTTACCTCGTTATTCAATGCAAAATATGGGTTGCCTACTTCTGAAATAGCAGAGGTGAAGATATGGAAACACCCTGATACCAACACCTACATTGAAATGCGTATGCTGGGCAACAGTAAAATTCATGACCTGCAAATTGACATTAAAAAGATGAGTGTAAGTGAAAATTTTTAAAAAAAATTGGCATTTGTTGCCTATTGAATATAAAAAAATCCTGCAAATGAAAGTTGCAGGATTTTTTTATTGATAGCGATAACACTTCATCTCAATCTACATTGTCATGTAAAAATTTATTGTTTCCCATTATTTCATTGTCATCATTTAGGTTAAACCTAGAAATGTTTTTATCGGAAGAATGAGGGTAATCTTGAAGGCTTACTCGCTTGCGTTGGTAGGCTGGAACTTCTAATTTTTCTTTAAACTCGTCAGGATTCATGTTTTGACTTGGACTCATACCGCCTAGGCGTTTTATTCGTTCTTTGGCTTGCTCCATCAGAAATTTACGTTTCTCTTCAAACTCGTCTTTCTCCTCAGCAAGTGCTTTTGGCATATCAAATACATAGCCATGATTTGGTGCAGAGGCAGCAGCATCAAATCCATTTTGAGAAGCATTTTCATACCTTAATGCAATGTTATTTTTATCTGACTCGTCTTTATTTACGGGTGCTACAGCAGATTTTGGCGTGTTGTCAAATTCAAAAGTTATTTGTTTTAATTCCACATTTTTGTCTTTCTCTGCATTGATGGTACGCTGACTTTCTAAGTCTATTACTTTGCGTACATCTTCTACTGCCGCTACTGGCGTTGGTTTTTCAAAATATCCTGTAGCGATAACTGTAACTCTTATTTGATCGCCCAAGGTACTATCTACACCCTGTCCAAAAATAACCTCGGCATTGTCACCAGCTTTTTCTTCTATAAAATCGGTAATTTCTGTTAGCTCATCCATCGTCAATTCGCCTTCTTCGCCATAACCTATAGAAAGCAATATTTTCTTAGCTCCAAGTATGTTGGTATTGTTAAGCAATGGTGAAGCTAAAGCCTCTTCAGCTGCACGGCGAGCTCTGTTTTCGCCACGAGTAACTGACGAACCCATCACAGCCGCTCCAGAATCTTTCATTACTGTTTTTACATCTTCAAAATCGACGTTTACATCGCTGGTGACGGTAATGATTTCAGCAATAGATTTGGCTGCCGTACTCAATACGTTATCCGCCTGTGCAAAGGCATCACGAATGGAAAGGTTACCATAAATCATACGCAACTTATCATTTTCGATGACCAGCATGGTATCGCAATTTTCACGCAGTTCTCTTATACCTTCGTCGGCTTGTTGTCTTTTTTTCTTGCCTTCAAATGCAAATGGAGCAGTAACGATGCCTACTGTAAGCACGTCTAATTCTTTTGCAATACGAGCAATTACTGGAGCAGCACCAGTGCCCGTGCCACCGCCCATGCCCGCTGTGATGAAAACCATGCGGGTATTGTTGCTCATAAATTCTCTAATGTCGGCCTTGCTTTCTAAAGCGGCATTGCGACCTCGCTCGGGGTTTGCACCAGCACCAAGCCCGTCTGTAAGGTTTAGGCCTATCTGCAATTTGGTAGGTACAGGGCTGCTGTTTAGTGCTTGTGCATCGGTATTGCATACTACAAATTCTACATCTTTGATGCCTTGCTTGAACATGTGATTCACCGCATTGCTACCGCCACCACCTACGCCTATCACTTTGATGATAGATTTGTGATGCGTGGGCACTTCGAACTTATAAGAGTTTGGGAACATAATGTTGTTTGTTTAATGGTTTATAGGTCAATAGCGATTCTTTAAAATATTTTGGCTATTGATAAACTTCATCTTATTTATATATTATTAATTTGCTTGTATGCTTGTATTTACTAGTCTGTAGGTGTATTAATAATCTTTACCCTCGTCTAAATCGTCCAGCAAAAGCCCTTTTGTTTTATCTAATATTTTTCTGAATTGGAAAATGCCATTTTGTGATTTCGGTTTTTCTTTTTCTTGTTTTTCAGTTGCCAAATTGATGGCCGCACCGCCCATTTCCATATATTTATTTTCTCGATCATCTAAAGCTCTAAATCCAGACAATACAAGGCCTACAGTAGTAGAAAACATAGGGCTATTTTTCACCAATTCGATTTTACTTTTGCCCAAATGTTCATTTGGATAGCCAATGCGAACATCCATTCCAGTCATCAATTCAAATAGCTGTTTGCTGAATTGAAGCAATGCACCGCCGCCAGTAAGCACAATGCCTCCCGCTAATTTACCCTCGTAACCTGAACATATAATTTCAGTATGCACCATTTCTATTATTTCTTCCATTCTAGCCTGAATAATATGGGCTAGATTCTTTACAGAAATCTCTTTAGGTGCTCTATCACGAAGCCCTTTGATAGAAACGATATCGTTAGTACTTGCCTCGTCTGCTAGTGCTCTGCCAAATTCTGTTTTAAGTTTTTCGGCCTGGTTTTGCATCACCATACAGCCTTGTTTTATGTCTGCTGTAATAATGTTGCCACCAAATGGAATCACCGCTGTATGACGAATAATGCTATCGTGAAATATAGCAATATCAGTAGTGCCACCGCCAATATCTACAAGCACAATACCTGCTTCTTTTTCTTCATCACTTAACACTGCTTGGCTAGAGGCCAAAGGCTCAAGAATCAAATTATCGATTTGCAAACCTGCCCTTTGAATACATTTGTTAATGTTAGCAATTGCGGTAGTTTGTGCCGTAATAACATGAAAATCGGCTTCTAGCCTTACGCCAGTCATGCCTACTGGGTCTTTGATTCCTTCTTCATAATCCACGGTGTAAACCTGTGGCATCACGTGAATGATTTCGCTTCCAAATGGCATTACAGTTTTATACATATCGTTCGTTAGGCGATTGATATCTTCTACCGTAATTTCATTGATGGTATTGTTTCTAGTGATGCTGCCATGGTGCATCGAGCTTTTGATGTGCTGCCCTGCAATGCCTACATTCACTACTTTAATATCAATTCCTGATTGTTCTTCTGCCTCTTTAATCGCTTTTTCAATAGCAATCACTGTAGCATTGATGTTGGTCACCATGCCTCTAATCACGCCTTCTGAAACAGCTTTACCCATTCCTAAAATCTCTAATTTGCCATAATCATTTTTACGACCTACGATAGCACATATTTTGGTAGTACCAATGTCTAACCCAACGATGATTTTATCTTTTTGCATGTTTTCTATTCGTTTTAAACTTTTTATTAAATATTTTATAATATCGGAATCAAATAGCAGCTGATTTCTCGCATACTATTTGATTTTTGAATTTTACTTTGACTACATCGTAGGTATTCCAGCCTTTCATAGGCAATATTTTTTTATAAAAAACCATTAATTTATGTAGCTTTTCTTCATAGTTTTCTGGTGTGCCAAATTCTACTACCTCGCTACCTACTTGCGGCGTTAGGCTCATATCACCGTTTTTATCAATGGTAATTTGTGCAATTTGTGCTTTCCAAAATGGAGTACTTTCTATGAATGATAAGAACTCAAAATAAGGTTGCCCTTCTACAGTAGAAAAGAATTTAGGTTGCATCATTTTTTTTGTAAAACTGCCATCAATTATCACTACTCTTGCGGTAAATTTTGCTGATGTGTGGAGTGTGATACCTTGGTCGCTGATGTATGCACCAATGCCATCATTGGGAATAATTCTAGCCAGTGGCCTGCACTGATCTACATCTACTACTAGGTTTCCTTTATGATCTTTAAAAACCTGAGCATCTTCCACGAAATGGTGTGTTCTTACTCGCTGCTCCATCTTTTTAAGATTGATGGAATCATAATTTTTATGTAAAATTAATTCTCTATCGTCATTGGTAATTAATTTTAAAACATCTCGCTCGTCTATAAAGTAATTTTCATATTCGTTGTTAATATTCACTACTACATTGCTCAATGTTTTTTCACTTTGCTTGCTTTCTACAAAAATAATAGCACCTGCAACCAACATTAGTGCTAGTAATAGCCATACCGTTGATTTTAGTTTTATATTTTTAAAAAAGTTCAAGTTCATTTCAAATCACATTCTATTAATTATTTAACCAATTTTATTTTACATTAAATTTCATACTTTTTTACCAACATCTTTTCAACCTGAGGCACAAACTTATCCACATCGCCAGCACCTACTGTAGCTATTATTTCTATTGGTCGCGAAGCTATAAATTCTACTAAATTTTCTTTGGTCACTAAAAACTTTTGTGGACAAGTTATCATGTCCAATAATTTTTGAGAATTAATTCCTTTAATCGGCAACTCTCTGGCTGGATAAATATCAAGCAAAATTACTTCGTCAACCAAAGACAAACTATCAGCGAAACCCTGCATAAAATCACGGGTTCTGGAGTATAGATGGGGTTGGAAAATGAGGGTAATTTTCTTTGTCGGATACAGGGTTTTTAGTGCCGTAGCAAAAGCATTTATTTCTGTAGGGTGATGTGCATAATCATCAATATAAATCACCTTTTCAGATTTGATAATATATTCAAATCTTCTTTTTACCCCTTTAAAAGTGCCAAGAGCAAGAACCAAATTGGATGTTTCTATCCCCAAAAACTTACCCACAGCAAAAGCCGCAAGGGCATTTAGTACATTGTGAGCTCCAGGAATTGCAAGCTCAACAGTATGCAATTTTCCTCCATTAATTTTGTCTAGAATTTCAAATACAAATTTACCATCGGCTACACGTAAATTCTGAGCGGAAAAGTCTGCATTTTCCAAACCAAATGTTTGGCAAGGAATTTCTATTTTTGGGGGCTCCAATGGCAAATCATTGCGGTAAATTACTACTCCATTTTGGTCTGTTTTGGCAACAAATTCTCCAAAAGTATTTTGAAAATCTGATTCATTCTCATAAATATCCAAATGGTCAGGATCCATCGTAGTGACCACGCTAATATTTGGCTGTAGCTTCAAAAAAGAACGATCATATTCATCTGCTTCTACCACTACTATTGGCGTACCTAGCGATTTGTCGCCCAATAAAAGATTGGTATTGTAGTTTTGAGTAATGCCACCTAAGAATGCAGAAACATTTTTTCCACAACTTTTTAATACGTGAGCAACCATCGACGAGGTAGTTGTCTTGCCATGCGTTCCCGCCACTGCTACGGTGAATGTATGCTGAGTAATAACCCCTAAAGCCTCTGCACGCTTGATGAGCGTATGGCCTGCATTTTGAAAATAATTTAACTCAATACAGTTTAACGGAATGGCTGGGGTATATATCACCAAAGTATCGGATAGCTGAAATTGCTGCGGAATATTGGCAACTATATCTTCATAATGCACGGCAATGCCTTCCGCTATCAATTGACCAGTAAGGGTTGTAGCGTTGCGGTCGTAACCAGCAACTGCATAATCGTGAGCATAGAACCACCTTGCCAAGGCACTCATCCCTATGCCGCCTATGCCTACAAAATAAACTTTGGTGTACGATTTTAATTCCATTATTTCTTAAAATTTTGAATCGTATCGATAATTAATTTTGCTATATCACTTGCTGCTGTTGGCTTTGCTAGCTTTACTATACTTTCTCTAAATATTTCTTGCTTGGCTGTATCTTTTAATAATTTTAATGCAGCTGGCACCAATACTCTATTTGCCACATCGTCTTTAATCAATTGTGCAGCATTGTTTTCGACCAACATCATCGCATTTTTTGTCTGATGGTCTTCGGCTACATTGGGCGAAGGAACCAGTATCACTGGCTTTGCGGCCAAACACAATTCTGAAATAGACAATGCTCCTGCTCTAGAAATTACCACATCTGCAACAGCATAAAGCAAATCCATTTCATACACAAATTCAAAAACTTTTACATCCTTAGCATATTGTTGGGCTTGCTGCGTTGCTGTTGCAAAGTATGACTTACCAGTTTGCCACACTACCTGCACGCCTTGTATAATCAGTTCTTCAAGATTATTGCCAATAGATTCGTTAATGGTACGTGCCCCTAAACTACCTCCTATCACCACAATTGTTTTCTTATTAGGGTCTAGGTGAAAATGACTATAGCCCTCCTCTTTCTT
>JAAFID010000083.1:0-640 GCA_013297765.1 Cytophagales bacterium
ATTGTGTAGTGGCAAAATTGTAGAGACAGAAGCCTATCAAGCCCCAGAAGATAAGGCCTCTCACGCTTATGCCAATAAGAAAACACCTCGTACCGACACCTTCTACTTGCAGGGTGGTGTGGCTTACGTGTATTTATGCTATGGCATTCATTCGTTGTTCAATGTAATCACCAATGTAGAGCATGTACCGCATGCAGTATTAATAAGAGCGATAGAACCCATTTTGGGCAAAGAGACCATGCTGAAACGACGCAAAAAAACAAAATTAGACTACACCATAACCAAAGGGCCAGGGGCATTGGCACAGGCTATGGGCATTACTAGATTGCACAATAATTTATCTCTTCTTTCAGATATAGTATGGATTAGTAAAGATGACAAAGAGCAACAATATTCCATTGAATCGGGTGCTAGAGTGGGTGTGGGCTATGCTCAGGAATACGCCGAGATGCCTTGGCGATATTGGGTAGCAGAGAATCCTTATGTAAGTAGAAAGTAATTAAAATTAAAATTCGACATGAAAAATTTGAAATATATACTCTTATTATTGCTATTGCAACAGGTGGCATTCGCACAAAATACAACCATACCTTGCCCCGAAGATTTAGTACCCAAGTATGATAAGCAAAAAAAAATGTGG
>JAAFID010000083.1:650-13996 GCA_013297765.1 Cytophagales bacterium
AGAACCCATTTATACAAAAGTAACACCGTTTGTAGAAGACAAAGCGGTGGTTCAAAAAGGGCTATTGTATGGCGTAATTGCTTGCGATGGGGAAGTGATTGTGCCCAATACATATCAAAACATGACCAGCTATAGAGCAGGTAAAATATGGGCATTGAAAAATAGATTATGGGGAGTACTAGATCATCAAGGCAAAACGCTACTAGATTTTAAATTTCAAGAAATTAATCCTATAGTACATACAGCGCTCACTTGGGTGAAAAATGAGCAAGGCTGGGGATTGTTTGATGAAGAAAAAGGGAGGCTGATATGCAAACCACAATTTGCAATGGCAACTATCATGTCGCCCAATGCCAGCTTGGTAAAGGTGGATAGCTTGTATGGAGTAGTAAACCATGTAAATGGTGCTTTTTTGATTGCTCCAGAAATAAGTAAAGTAAAAAAAGTGGCTACCCATATGATTGTATTTAAACAAAAATCAAAATGGGGTTTGTTTAATGAATATGGAATACTGAGGCTAAACCCTGAGTTTGATAGCCTATATATGAAATATCCTGAAACCGTGGTAGGAATCAAAAATAAAAAATATGGCTTGTATGACTTGTCAGGCAAGGAAATGCTGCCCTTGGTTTACGACGATTTTGGAACACTGAATGAAGGGCTTTTTAGTTTCTATCAAAATGGTTACTACGGCTATGCCACTAGACAGGGCAAGATAATAGCCAAGCCAGAATATCAATCCGCTATGTCATTTAAAAATAAACTTGCGGTGACGAAAAAGAATAATTTATATGGTGTAATTGACTTTACCAATAAATGGAAACTAGAACCCAAATTTGAAGATGTACAACGAAATTATTCTACTGGTGAATTTGCGGTGAAATTAAAAGACAAGCCTTATTTTATATATAGTCCAGAACTTGTACTTCGCTCTACACATGGCTTTGATAGCATTTATATCAATGACAATATCCGTTATACTAGGGTTAAATTAAATGGGGAAATAGCATTTATAAATCTTGCTAAAGGAGAAAAAATATTTGAAAATCAATACGACAATGCACTGCCCTTTGAGCATGAAACTAGCAAGGTGAGCAATCATAAACTATGGGGAATCATCAATACTCAAGGGCAGGAATTATTGGGAATCAAATACGACTCTATCACTCCAAAACTTTGGGGCAATAAAAAAGTATGGCAAGTATGGTCGGGCAATATTTGTGGAATTTTTGATACTACAGGAAAAGTAATTTTACCATCAGAATATGAGTTTATCGATTACACAGGCAATGGATTTTTAAAAGTGAAGAAAAATAAAAAATGGGCCGTGATCAAGACCAATGGAACCACCATTACAGCATTTATGTTTGACGACATGAGCATTTCCAAAGCCCTACCCGCTTGGCCGGCTGTAGTGCAACAAGATAATAAGTACGGCCTGCTGGCTGATAATGGACAGTTGGTATTGCCTATGAACAGCGACCATATAGTGTACTTAGGGCAACAACTATACAAATTTAAAAAAGGTAATGGTGTGAAAATTACCAATGCTCAAGGTTTGGTAATTACTAAAAGTAGCTATGACCAAATAGATTCTCTCTCTAATAATCGCCTACTCGTTTTGGAAGGTAAAAAATGGGGATGGATTGACAATGCAGGTTTAGAAATTGTAAAACCAAAATACGATGCAATTCAAAATTGTAAACCAAACTATTGTTTGGTAAGTCAAAATCAAAAATGGGGTATCCTAGATAAAAAAGGCAGTGTAAAAATACCTGCCAATTATGATGCTGTGGAATTGAAAGATGGTAAAATATATTTGATAAAAAATGATAAACTGTACCTTATAGATAGCAATGGAAGCTTGGTTGCAAAAAAATAATTTTTTGCATTTTATAGTATTTAAGGGCTCTTGGTGGTCATTATTTCAAAGGACTATCTGCTTCTTTTTTAAAATGATTATACACCATGGTATCCATCATTTGAGGAAATAATTTATTTAACCATACGGTAAATTTTCCTTGGGTGGTAAGCACCAAACTTCGTTTTCTAGCAACGGTTGCTTTGTAGATTTTTTGTGCAACAGTTTCTGCACTCATTATTTTCGATTCGTCTAGTGGCGACTCAGTTTGACTAGTGCCATCGCCCTTGAGAGCAGTATTACGAATATTGGATGCTGTAAATCCAGGGCAGGCAACCAATATGTGTACGCCCGTTTTCAGCAATTCGGTACGCAACGATTCTAGAAACCCCATCATGGCAAACTTAGATGCAGAATAACCCGTACGTGCTGGCAAACCTCTATAGCCGGCTATAGAAGATATGCCTACTATATTACCTTTGTTTTTTATTATCTCAGGAAGGCAATATTTGGTAGCGTACACAGTGCCATAAAAATTAATGTCCATTACTTTTTTTATCACCAACGTGTCAGCATCTGCAAACATAGCACGCATAGAAATACCAGCATTGTTGATGAGTACGTCTATTTTTCCAAATTTTGCCAATGCCAGTTCTACCATTTTTTTATTATCCTCTTCATTGCTCACATCGGCAACTATCGGATATATGATTAAACCTTCTTTGCCTAATTCTTCCATTGTTTGCCACAGGTTGATTTCATTGCGACCTGTAATCATTACTTTGGAGCCATGGATGGCAAAAACTCTAGCACATGCTTTGCCAATACCAGATGTACCTCCAGTAATGACGACTACTTTATCTTTCATTAATGTTTATTTTTTTTGTATGGGAGATTCAAGCGTAGCACTATCTCATATTGACTGCACTCTATTGGGGATGTTGATGATAAAAGTAGTGCCTATATTTTCTTCAGAAATTACCTCAATAGTGCCATTTACACGCTCTACTGCTTCTTTTACAATATACAAACCTATACCTGAACCAGTACTTTCTCGGGTAGCACGGTAAAACATTTTATAAATATTTTCTAAATATTCTGTTTTTATGCCTATACCGTTGTCTTGTATAGAAATAGTACACACCTCTGCATTTGCGGTACATAGTAAGTCTATTTTCTTGTGCGGCTCATCTCTTCTTTGGTATTTGATGGCGTTAGACAATAGGTTGTTCAATATAACCCTTACCCGAAATTCGTCGGTAAAAAAAGCGAGAGGCTGCACCACCTGTAGGTTGATATCTATGGCAGCCTTGTTTTCTAGATGACTGTAGCTGTCTAGTGTTTCTATAAATAATTTTTTAAAATCAATGGGGTTTACTACTTCTACCATTCTACTGTTTTTGTAGTAGTTGATGATGTTGTGAATAAATACATCTAGTTGCATAACACTAGAAGTAATCATTCTAAAAAATTTATCTACATCTTTATTTGCCCCCTCTAGCTCGGCTACTTTAAGCAGGCCCAGTACCGACATGATAGGAGCCTTCAAATCGTGCGAGGCACTATACACAAAGCGATTTAATTCCTCATTGGTTTTGCTTAATAAGGCATTGGTATCTTTTAATTCTTTGCGAGAGCAGTATATTTCATAAGCATTTTCAATAGCTACTTTTAGTTCTTCTATATCCCAAGGTTTTTTCAGGTATCTGTATATTTGTCCAGCGTTTATAGCTGCTATTACGGCCTCAATATCGGCATAGGCTGTCATCAATATGCGCATGGGGTCAGGAAATTCATGAAGAATGGAAGCAAAAAATTCAACTCCTGTTATTTGGGGCATCCTTTGGTCTGCAATGATGACATGGATATTTTCTCTGTTCAAAATGGCGATACCTTCCTTGGCCGATTCGGCGGTGTACACATCGTAATCGAACCTGAAGCCAGCTTTAAAAATGGTCAGATTTACAGGCTCATCGTCTATATACAATATCTTTATTTTTTCCTTATCCATTCACTTTACCCAATTAAAAATTATTGATAGGTAAATATATCACAAATTCTGTTCCCTCGCCCAAGACGGTAGAAATAGTTAGCTTGGCATTATGACTTTCTATAGCGGTGCGTACTATAGAAAGTCCTAGACCTGTACCTTCGTTAGCATTTTTGGTGGTAAAGAATGGATCAAAAATTTTGTTTTTAGTTTCTTCACTCATGCCAGTGCCATTGTCTTTGATGGCTATTACCAAATAATTATTTTCTTCACTGGTTTTGATAATTATTTTTCCCAAACCTGTATTTTGATGGGCTATGCTTACTGCATGAATAGCGTTGCTAAGCAGGTTCATAAATACTTGATTTAGCTTACCTGCAAGGCATTCTATTTGGGGCACATTTCCGTATTGCTTTATTATTGATATTTTGTCTCTTACCGAACTATTAAGCAATACCAAAGTAGAATCAATACCTGAGTGAATGTCCACTTTTTTTAACCCTCCCTCATCCAATCTAGAAAAATTTCTAAGCCCTCGGATAATTTCGGCGGTGCGACCAGCCCCTTCTTCTATACCTTGCAGTATTACCGAAATTTCTTCTTTTAAATATTCGTAGTCCACTTTTTTCTTGTAATCTGATACATCTTTTAATTTTTCTTCTAAAAAATTTTCATGTAAAATTTCATATTTGCTTATTATTTTTAAGATAAAATCTATATCTCTTTTTAGTGGTACTACGCTAGAGGTTACAAAGTTGATAGGGTTATTAATTTCATGTGCAATGCCAGCGGTTAGCTGTCCTAAAGATGCCATCTTTTCTGCTTCTACCAATTGCGATTGCGCATCTTTTAGGTTTTTTAATGCCACATTCAACTCTTCGTTCGACTTACTCAATTCCATCGTTCGATGATTTACTTTTAATTCAAGTGTTGCATTTTGCTCTTTCACCATGCGTTCATTTTCTTGCAATGCCTCTAATGTTTTTTGTTGCGAAGTTTCCTTGTCTTTTTTTAGCTCATTTATTTTTGCAGCCAAGGCAAGCGAAAGCACAATGGTTTCAAACGATGTGCCGGCCAATACACTGTAGTTGGTAAAATTATTATAAGGCAATACGCCCAAATTGCGTAGTACATACACAATAATGCTGAGCAGAAAAACAGACCATGCAAGGATAAAATATTTTGCGGGCTTGAATCCTTTGTGGGCAATAAAAGAGGAGTAAATAAAACAATACAAGCAAAGTACGAGTGCATTGATGTCAATAATTTTGAAACTAAGGTGTGCATAGCCAAGGTAGTTTACAGCCACGGCAAGAATATAGGCAGCAGCAAATATTAGTAGTCCCTTGTCTAGCTTAGGGGTAAAAAAATTGGTATGTAGAAAGGTTCTTGTAAATTGTATGGCAGCCAACCCCGCCAAAGCTGGGAAAAGGATAAGACTATGGTTTGAAAATTCTGGATAGCTAGGCCACAAATATTTGAATGGATAGCCATGTAAAGTTGCCTGTGTAAGACCAATAAAAAATATATAAATTACATAATACAAATAGCCTTGGTCTCGCACAGTAAAAAATAAAAATAGATTGTAAAGAGCCATGGCCAATATTACACCTAGGTATAGCCCAAAAACCAGTTCGGTTTGGTTGGCCGATTGTAAAATATTCTGTTCGGTACCTATCAATAGGGGCACTATAATTTGCTCGCCACTTATTATTTTTATGTAAAATTCTTTTTCTGTATGCTGGGGTATATTTAAATCAAATATAAAATTGCTGTGACGATATTTTCTGTTTTTAAAATGAAAAATATCACCTAGCTGGGTATGGTTGATTTTACTTGCATTCACTATTTCATAAAAATCAATCTGATTCAAAATAGGGTAGGGAATGTCTAATAGCAAATGTGCTTCTGGCGATTCATTTCTAATTTTAAATTTGAGCCAAAAATGATAGTTGCCAATTCCTAAATTAGGAACTTCTTTTTCTGAAGAAATAAAAGATTTACTTTGTATTACCTCTTGCAAACTCATGCTACAAGTGGTATCTACCAATATTTTTGTTTTAGTTCCAATCACATAATTTTTCTTGGTATTGCTAAAAATAAAAGCCTCTTGGGCCATACCATCGGATATTAAAAAAGGCGTTATAAAAAGTAATATAAAAATCAATGTTCTCATAAATGAAAAAAATAAGTTTAAAGACAATTATCAAGTAGATGATTTGTGCATGGTAGATGCGATACGATGTTTAAATTCAAGAGTATTGAGGCTTTCAATTTTAAGGTCGTAGTGAATTTGGATTTCGTTTTTTCTTAGTGGATTTATTTCTTCTCTTATCTGTTTTGGTGTTTTTCTCAAGTCAAACATAATTTCTCTTTCCTCGGGCACGGCTAGGCTCAATTCTTCGGTATCTCTTAGCAAAACGGCTGTAGCCAACAAGTCAGATTTTGGATAGTAGTAGGTACCATTATTCCCCAGTTCGGTTACAATATTGCAACCCACACGCATGGCAAATTTGACGGTGTATGAGGCACACAAAGCAAACATCGATGAGATACCAATCATAGAAGAGAGCGTAACACCAGCCCGAGTTGCAAAATATGCACCTATACCAAGGCCTGCTACTTCTCTAGAGTTCCATAACCCACATAACTCGCCTGTACCATCTTGCTTTAGCGTATTTACCATGCCATATATTTTGTTGTCCATATAACCAGTAGCTTCTTCTATAGGCAGGGGCTGCGTACCACCGGCTGCGTGTACTCTAGAACCACCAAAAATTTTATCGCCTTCCATAGATTCTACCAATATTACAAACACAGCAGGATTGTGAATCCAATCAATGTTTGCCGAGGTGACCTCTTTTACGCCAAATGCCTCTAGCAGCCGTCTATGACCATTTACAAATCGCATACTAGAATCGTAATCTTCTATGGCACGAAATGCCCTAATTTTTACAGCGTTTACCATTCGGTTTAAGTATAAATTTATCTTAAAAAATTATTGTTCAATCCATAAAACCTCTTCTATAGGTCTTCTAATGGGAAGGTGTGTTATCTTTTCTGCCCTGCCTAATCTAAGCATCACAATTTCTCCATTATGATTTTGGGTGTTAAATAATTGAGAAAATTTATTTCTCAACAGGGTTATTTTTGCTATTTCTTTTGGGCTTAGGTTATTGTTATTTCCAAAAAGATGTCTATAGAAAAAATATAAGGGTGATACGATAGGTTGCACGGCTATGTTGTATGCAGTGCAGTATAACCATATTTTTTCCATGCACCTACCTCCTTGCAAATATTGCTGTGGCAGATGCTGCGGCACTGTAATAAAAACCACGGCGGCGGTAGCTTTAAACATGTTTTTAGCGTTTTCTAATAATTTGTCGCCGCCATCTATAGCATTTAGAATGGTAGCGGTATCGGGGTCGCTTAGTAATTGTACGCCCACTGTATCTCCAGCACTGAGGTGCAAGCTGGGCAAGTCTATGCCATCGCCACTCGCCTGTGCTTGTGCAATAGTCCATCGCAGTTCCGTATTAAAAAAATCTTTGTGAGCAATAGGGTGCAGCAATCTTATTCTATCCATTTCTGCCACTATACTGCCTAGCGCCTCTAGTTCTGGTGTAGTTTCTAATATTTGAATATTAGCCTTCACCGTGCTTTCTTCCGCCAAAATTTTGAGGTGTGCTAGGTGGTGCTTTTCTATTTTTTCATTATTGTAGTGTCTGCGGTCTGTATTTCTTTGCAATATCTGTGCGGCTAAAATATTGCCCAAAGGGCTATCGTGATTATTTTTTTTATGCAATATAATAGCTGCAAAAAGTGGGCTTTGGTTATCAATAGGAAATTCGCTTACCATGGCTTCTAATCCCATATTATCAGCCGCAAGGTAAATATTTTCTATAGCAGCTCCCATAGAGATGTAGGTAGGGATTTGTAAAAAATCGCCAAAGGCATTGGTACGACTTGTGTCGTGAAATAAAAACAATATACCACCCTTATAAACCCAGTTCCAAGGCTGGTTGTTGCCAGATGATGGTGCTGCACAACCTGATTTTACTAGCGTTGTAATGATTTCTTTGGGAAATATTGGAATAGTTGGTGGCGACTTATGCATTGCAAAATAATCAGCTATTGGTTTATCCCATTTGCCTGCCAATACTGGTTTTGTGACTATCGTCTCTTCTTTTTGTGGTGCTTCTTTTTTTACTATTTTTTCGGATAAATCTATATAATACCTACCCGATGTTACTGGCTCTTCTAGCAATATTCGGCGAGTGCTATCGGTTACTATACTTCCACCTAATGCTACTGCCGATGCTAGTTGTGGCCATGCTCTATTGCTAAAACCCATTTCTAAAACAGAGGCTTTAAGGCGGCTAGAAACAGTACGTGCACCCACTATTTGTGCTATGATAGATAGCCTTTGGTCGGGTGTTATTTCTTCAAAATTTTTTGCTTCCAATGCCCCCATATACCCATGAAACAAGGGGCGAGATGGTTCTATATCAAAACGCTCTATGTCTAGTAAACCCCTGTCGCTGGTATCCATTAATACAGGAATACCTAGCTGGCGAGCATATTTACGTGCTTCAATTTTGATATGCAAAGTATCACATTCATCTATCAACACATCTAGCGGCGTGGGTAGCGACAAAAAAGCAACTAGATTGTCGCTTGTAATACCTGCGGGGTAGCAAGTTACTTTTAAAAAAGGATCTATCTCGGCAATTTCTCTAGCTACCATTGCTACTTTACTAATTCCAATATTGTGTATGCCGCTACGTATTCTGTTTAGGTTTGAAAGTTCCAAAGTGTCAAAATCTGCAATCACCAATTCGCCACAGGCTCTCTCTATAGCCATTGTTAATGCTACTGATTGCCCTACAGATAATCCTATAATGCCTACTTTTTTTGTTTTAAGTAATTTTTGTTCTTGAACTGTAATTTTGTGCAAATTTCTATTGGTACGTACTTCTAAAAATTCGGACTCGGGCAACGTATGCACCAATCTGTGCGACCAAGGGTAATACACCCAAACCCCATAATAAAAAGGCTGTATTCCATTTAATATTTGTGCTATTAGCTCATTCAATATGGGTTCAACAAAAGTTTGGGATGGGTTACGTACATGTACCAAATCTGCCAATTGTAAATGAATAGTGTCAAATTGCTGAGTATTTGGATGAAGAAGAAGTTGATTTAAAATAATAAAATCTGCTTCGATACTTGGATTGAGAATTAAAGCTGCCACATCCATAGTTTATTTTGATAAAATTAAAAGTTCAAAGAAATTGGATACACAAAAAGTAAATTTGATAATTTATTTAACCAACAAAAAAATAATTTATTTTAGTTTAAATATGCAAAAACTAAGATGAGTATTGTTTGTTTGTGCTGCGGTTTACGAATTACATTAAAAATTAGTTGTTGGAAATAAATAAATAAATTACATTACACCTTAAATTTATCTTCAAATGCTATCTATGGAAGAGGAAAAAACAATCAATATTTTGTATGTAGACGATGAGTCTAGCAATCTTAACATGTTTAAGGCTAATTTTCGTATGTATTACAACATTACTTTGGCCAAATCGGCTGAAGAAGGAAAAAAGGTTTTGGCAGAACAAGAAATTCATATCATCATCACCGATCAGCGGATGCCAGGCGAGACTGGTGTAGAGTTTTTGGCCTCTATCATCGAAACTCATCCCGAGCCTATTCGTATGTTGCTCACAGGTTATGCAGATATAGAAGCCGTAATAGATGCAGTAAACAAAGGCAAAATATATCACTATATCAGTAAGCCATGGGAAGAGCAACATCTAAGAGTAACAATTGACAAGGCTTATGAAGTATATTCATTGAGAAAGCACAATAAACTACTTACTGAACAATTGCTCAAAGCAAACGAGCAGCTTGAGTTTTTATTAAGACAAAATATGCTCTCATAATTTTGTTATTGTGCAATTGTTTTGTGTTTTTAAGACTGATAAAAAAGGTAATTTATAGATGTAAAACATGATACTATTTTATAGATTTTTTTATAAGTAGTTTATAAGCAAATTATTATTGTCGCTATTCCTTTGTTCAGTTTAATTTAACATATAAAAAATTCCCTACCCCATCTTTTGTAAATGGAAAGAAGAGATTTTCTTAAATATTCGGCAACAACGGTTGCAGGAGGCCTGCTTTTAAATCACGAAGCTACAGCAGTATTACATAAGATAGACGTTGATAAGCCTACCAATGCTTATTATATTTGGTGTAATGGCGATGATGGAAAAGGAAGAAATTTATTTGCAAATTTTAGACGTACCTTTTATCTCGATTCGCTGCCCGATAGTGCCCAGTTCAATATTTTTGCCGATACCACTTACCAATTATTCATCAACGGGCAGTTTGTGCAATATGGTCCTATACGCTTTGACCCTCGCTACCCAGTGTACGATCAGCACGATATCAAGTCTTATTTAACAATAGGCGAAAATGTGATTGCTGTTCAGGTCAATCATTATGGTTGTAAAACTTACAAATCTATTGCAACACGTGCAGGCCTAGTAACATGGGGCGATGTGCAGATAGGCAAGCAAAAGATAATTTTAAATACCAATAAAAAAGATTGGCGGGCAAAGAAGTCGGCGGCGCACGAACACTATGCCTATAAAATGAGTTTTGCTCTTAATCCTGTAGATTTCTATGATCAGTCGAAAGAAGAAAAAGGATGGAACAATATAGGATTTAAAGAAGCACTTTCGTGGCCAATGGCTCAAGAAATTGCCAAACAAAATAATTGGGGAGAACCTACGCTTCGCAATATTCCTTTTATGAGTGGTGAGGCGTTGGCTATTGCCGAAGTGTGCCATGTGCTACCTTTGCAGCAGAATGAAGATTGGTATTCCTTTGAGGTGCCAGCTCCTTTCTTTTTCGATGAAGGCCACGATAACAAGGCTTTTATAGTATTTAAAACGTGGATACATTCTGAAATTGCCCAAGAAATAACAGTGGGGACATTTTATGGAGAAAATTGGTTGAATGGTGAGTCCCTCACTAGAGGTTTTGAAGGCGATAGAAATGCCATGCGTATCAACCAAGTGTGGAAACTGAACCAAGGCTGGAACTACCTTTTTGGCAGTGTAAGCATTTATTATGATGTACTTCATCATTATTTCGCAATACCCAAAGGCAGAGGCATCACTTTCAATGCCGACCAACAATTGATGGGAGATATAAAATTTTACCGTTCCCCAATACTATCTAAAACCACTTATGAAAGTATCATTACCGACAAATCTAATCCTATACCTGCTTCCGATAACATTGTAGCAGCAGGAGGGTGGCAAAAAATCAATATTGGCGATACCGCACAATCGCCTTGCAGAGAAACTGGCTGGGACAATTATGGGCAACAGTCAGAGTCCATTCGACCAAAAGAAATTAATGGGAATAAATTTTTATTGAAAAAATATCCAGAAGGATTTGCTATTACTTTTGACCTTGGGCAAACCAAGTTGGTGCTACCTACCATACAAATTCAAGGCGTAAAAGGAGCTAAAATAGACATTACCTACAGCGAACAATTTACTACTGACGGTATGCACTTGTCGCATGGATTCAACTATGCCTCAGGCGATAGATTACTTTGTAGCGAAGAGGTTATTTCTTGGTTTCCATCCACAGCCAGAGGAGCTAGGTACATCAAAATCACAGTTCGTAACACAAGTAGCGATGTAGTGTTGAAAAATATTGACCTAAAATCGGCCAACTATCCAGTGCAAGAAGTGGGCAACTTTAATTGCTCTGACCCATTGCTGAATGCTATTTGGAAGTTAGGAAAAAACACAGAGGCTGCCAATATGGAAGATGCCTACGTTGATTGCCCCACTAGAGAGCGAGGTATGTATGTGCGAGATACCATTATTCAATACCATGTAAATTTAGCAGCGTTTGGCGATCAAAAATTGATGCGTCGTTGCCTAGAATTGTATGGTCAATCGCCCGATGCTACTGGCAAGTTTAGGGCTGTGTACCCAAACACTGGTGACTATACCATATCCGATTTTTCGCTGAATATGATCGAAGGATTTAAAGCCTATTATGATCAAACTGGTGATAAACAATTGGTACAAGATTATTGGTCGGCCATGATGAAAAATTTGGCTTGGTTTGACCAGCTAGCCGACGAGCGTAGCGATATGCTACTAGATTCTGAATGGCATAAAAAACGTAATATAAATGCCTATTACGGTGGTTTTCATGGAGACTTAGGTATTGTGGAGGGCAGTATCGACAATACGGGTATTCATTGCTTGTTTAGCATCACTTATCTTATCGCTCTTCAATCGGCCAAAGCATTGGCGGTAGCAACCAATAAAAATGACGATGCCATAAGGCTAGAAAAACGCACCACTGTGCTTGCTAAGTCTATCAATGAAAAATTTTGGGACGATGCTAAAAATTGCTATGCCGATAATTTAGAAAAATCATCTTACTCCATACATGCAAGTTTGTTTGCCGTAAGGGCAGGAATAGTAGATGCTGCAAAATTACCTTTTATAAAACAGCATGTAACCGATAAATTGCCCGCCTTATTTGTAAATGGCTTTGATGCCGAAGATGGTGTGTACACCTCGCCCAGTTTTGCATTCTATATTTTTGATGGTTTGTACAAAGCAGGCTTAGAAGATGTGGCTGAAAAAATAATGCGCCAAGGCTGGGGTTGGATGCTTTATAAGGGATTCAAAACCTGCCCCGAATATTTTACATTCGACCAAAGTCATTGTCATGCTTGGTCGGCAAGCCCTACTTATTATTTGTCTAAATATGTATTGGGGGTACATTATCCCATTGCTGCCGATACCGATAATGTAGAAATAAAGGTACAAACCAATACGGTAACTGCCGCAGAAGGAAATTTCCCTCATCCTAAAGGTGCAGTAGCTGTGAAGTGGCATACCGAAAATGGTAAAAGAATATTTGATTATGTAAAAGCCCCAAAAGGGGTCAAAGTAAAAATAATTAGTTAAATACTCGTCTCAATGAATTTTTCTGTACATTCTTCGGTTGATAAATTTAGGTTCGTAGCTATGTTAGAAGGTTGGTCTTACGTACTTTTGGTATTGATAGCCATGCCATTGAAATATTTTTTCGCTATACCGCAACTCATACGGCCAATAGGCATGGCACATGGAGTATTGTTTGTAATGTATGTGTTATTGTTGTTGCTGTGTATGTGGCAATACAAGTGGAGCGTGGGCAAAGGTGTATTTCTATTTCTTATCTCCCTCATTCCTTTCGGCACTTTTATTTGGAAAAGTAGTTACAAGGCTTAGTTTTAGCATCTAAGCTAAAACTGTTTTTTCTTTTGTCTAACCTCAAAGCAAATCAACACGTAGCATTTCGATTAGACTATAATAACTTGTTAACTGTTTAGTATTAAATATCAACTACAAACTAAAATTAAATTAAAAAAAAATGCAATCTACTTCAATTGAA
>JAAFID010000085.1:0-9522 GCA_013297765.1 Cytophagales bacterium
TGTAAACATGGTTTTGGTAAACGATGTAGAAGAACTTTCAGATGAATTTCAGAAATTTTGGAACGAAGAACAACAAAAAGCATTCAACAAACTTGTAACAGAAGAAAGCCTTGCCACTGACAAGACCGAGAAACTTATTGAAGATTATCTATTTGCAGAAAGACAACCTTTAAGAGATGAGGTATTGGAACTTATAGAAGGCGAAAAACCAAGTTTACTGCAACGCAAAAAACTTGGCGATAGAATATTGAAACGCATTATGGACTTTGTAGAAACGTTTATATACGGCATGACAGCTTAGTTGCACTAAGCCATACATGCTGTTATCTATTTTCTAAAAAAAGGGAATAACCTTTATTTGCCGTTCTTTTTTCTATTATGTTTTAGCACTTTGGCTTTTACATAAAATATAATCTCTTCGGCAATATTGGTTACATAATCGCCTATACGCTCCATTTTGCGAATGATGGTAAGCATATAAATAGCCTGCATGATTTTTTCTGACGATTTTTCTTCTAGTAAATATTTGGCCATTACTACATTGGCGGCAACATTTATCTCGTCAAGTGTTTCGTCTTTAGTAAATAGCGACCGGGCTAGTTTGGTATTGTCGGTTTCAAACGATTCGCTCAGTATTGTTAGCATTTCTAGTGCGGTATCGGTCATTTCTTTAAAACGAAGTAATTTTACCAATTCTGGATCAAAAGGCTGTTCAAATTTGGTAATGTATTGAGAAATTCCTTTAGAATTGTCGCCAATACGCTCTAGGTTAGACACCATTTTTAATGCCGCAACTACAAACCTCAAATCTATAGCTACAGGGTTGAAAAGTGCTAGAATATGTTCGCTCTTAGCATCTATTTGCAATTCAGAAGCATTGACACGTTTTTCATTTTTCAGCACTTCTTTTGCCAAATCTTTATCGAAAGTAAAAAAAGCAACATCCGTTTTTTCCAATTGGCTGCGTACCAAATTGGTCATGTTCAACAAGTCGGTTTTCAGTTCGCCTAGTTCAGTTTCAAGTAGGTTCATGGCAATGTAAATTAGGTGATTTAGTACTATAAGAAGTGTTAATGATGGCTTATACGCTTAACCAAACCTTCCGGTGATATAATTTTGAGTTCTTTCTTTTTTAGGGTTGGTAAATAGGGTGCGAGTATCGTCAAATTCTACCAACTCGCCCATGTAGAAAAATGCCGTTTTGTCGCTGGTACGAGAGGCTTGCTGCATATTATGCGTTACAATCATGATGGTATAAGAAGCTTTTAATTGATAAATTAATTCTTCAATTTTAATAGAAGAAATAGGGTCAAGTGCCGATGCTGGCTCATCCATAAGCAGTACAGATGGTTTTACAGCGAGTGCCCTAGCTATACATAACCGTTGCTGCTGACCGCCTGAAAGTGCAAAAGCCGATTTTTTCAATTTGTCTTTTACCTCTTCCCAAAGCGCTGCTTGCTTCAGCGATTCTTCGACACTTTCTTCTATTATAGATTTATCGGTAATGCCATTAACTTTCATGCCATAGGCAACATTTTCAAAAATAGATTTTGGAAAAGGGTTTGGCTTTTGAAACACCATGCCTATGGTTTTTCTCAGCTCATTTACATTGATGTTTTTATTGTAAATATCTACCCCGTCTATCAATATTTCTCCTTCCAACTTGGCTGTTTCTATTAGGTCGTTCATGCGGTTAAACAATCGCAGAAAAGTAGATTTGCCACAGCCCGATGGCCCTATTAGTGCTGTAACCGTATTTTTTTTGATAGACATAGAAATATCTCTCAATACTTGGTCGGGCCCGTAAAAAAAGTTTACATTTTTAGCTTCTATTTTCATCAGTTTATGGATTCTTGTTTCAAATTGCCCTCTACCATTTAATCTTTTTCTGCCATCTATACCGCAGATATACAGCTATTCCATTCATCATAAAAGTAATAGAAAGCAATACTATGATGGCCGCAGCAGCATTTACCGAAAATTCTTTTTGTGGGCGAGATACCCAATTGAATATTTGAATAGGTAATACGGTGAATGAGTCAAATACACTACTAGGTACAAATGGTACAAATGCCAATGCCCCAATTACAATTAGTGGAGCTGTTTCGCCTACTGCTCGAGACAGGGCGAGTATCATACCGGTAAATATCCCTGCCATAGAGGCTGGCAAAACCTGATTCCATATTGTTTGCCACTTTGTAGCACCTAGTGCATAAGATGCTTCACGAATGGTGTATGGAACTGTTTTCAATGCTTCACGAGTAGAAACGATGATTACAGGTAATATCAATAAAGCCAACGTAAGTGCCCCGGTAAGTAGGCTTTCACCTGCACCTATAAAGCGAGCGAATAATTCTAGACCCAATAAACCATAAACAATAGAAGGTACGCCCGCTAAATTTGCAATGTTGATTTCAAGAATATTGGCGAGTTTGCCTTTTTTGTTATATTCTTCTAAATACACTCCTGCACCAATGCCAATGGGCAGAGCGATAAGTGTGGTGAGCGACAAAATCCAAAGTGTACCTACCCATGCGGTATAAATACCCGCCTTAGCCGCCTTTCTTGATGGCAAATTGGTCATAAAACCCCAGTCTAGCCTAGCCCCTGCTGTGTAAATCAAATTGGCTAAGAACAAAACCAAAATAGCGATGCCAAGTATGGTGCAAAACAATCCAAAATATTTGAAAGCAATATCTTGATACTTGTAGTACCTAGTGCGAGTAATGGTTTGTAGCCTTGCCAATAATATTTTTTGGCGTCGCATTGATTTTATACTTTTTTCAGGAATCAATTTTCTATTTTTTTAAATGATTAATAATTTTCAAAATCATTAATTATAGGTTTCTTGGTATCTTTTTTTAAGCCAGAAACTAATGTTGTTCAATACTAGCGTAAATACAAAGAGGCTCATGCCCACTGCAAATATGGTTTTGTATTCTATAGAATCGTGGGGCACATCGCCCATACTTACTTGCACAATGTAGGTAGTGGCGGTTTCCACTGGTACCAATGGATTCATGGTAAGCCGGGGTTGCTGGCCTGCGGCAATGGCGACAATCATAGTTTCGCCTATAGCACGAGATATGGCAAGAATTACCGATACGGCTATACCCGAAAAAGCTGCTGGCACCATTACTTTCCAGGCAGTTTGAAATTTGGTAGCACCTAGTGCAAATGAACCCTCTTTCAAAAATTTTGGCACAGCATATAAAGCATCTTCACTTAGGGAAGATACCAGCGGCAGTATCATTATGCCCATCATCAAACCAGGGCTTAACGAATTGAAGCCTGATAAACTAGGAAAAATGTTTTGTAAAAAAGGAGTGACATACACCAATGCAAAATACCCATAGACTACCGTAGGCACTGCTGCTAGAACCTCTAGGGCCGGCTTTAGTATGTTTCGCAATTTCTTAGGGGCATATTCACTAAGGTAAATGGCAATGATAAGACCAATAGGAACAGCTACCAATATTGCAATAAAAGTAGTGAGAAATGTACCAGCAAATAGCGGCAGTATGCCGTAATGTTTGTTGCTAAATAGCGGCGTCCATTCGGTATCGGTGATAAAATCTAAAAACGACACCTCTTTAAAAAAACTTACCGACTGTATTACCAAAACGGCTATAATGCCTAATGTAGTGAGAATAGTGAGCAAGGCACAAAACAACAAGCCCTTCTCAATGATTTTCTCTTTTATATTCACGCCAATATTTTATTAAAATGAAAAGAAGTGGTGCAAGTTACAACCTACTTGCATCACTTCGATTTTTTGTATTGTTATCTTATTATTATCAAATACGATTACTCTATTTTTAGCACGTCTTCCATTTTGATGCCTACACTGGTTTTTAGCCCTAGAAATACAGAACCTACAAGTCCTTTATCCAATCTGGCAGTTACTATTTTGTATATTTCTGGCGTGAGGGCGATGTATCCTGCTTCACTTACTAAAGAAGGTGCGTTTGCCAAATAGAAGGTAGCAAAGTTTTTTACTACTTCTTTTTCCATCGATTTTTTATTGATATAAATAAATAAAGGGCGAGACAAAGGTTGATATGTGCCGTTTTTTACGGTTTCTTCAGTAGGGCTAATAGCCCCTTTGCCATTAGCGTCATTGTCATCATTTACAGGAATTAATTTCAATTTGTCTTTATTAGCTATATAGTAATCTATACCAAAAAATCCGAGGGCATTTTTGTCGGTCGATATGCCTTGCACCAGCACATTGTCATCTTCACTAGCCGTATAGTCTCCACGACATGCTTTTGCCTTGCCAACAATGGCTTCTGTAAAATAATCGAATGTACCAGATTGGGTTCCAGCACCTAGCAAATGTATTTCTTCATTGGGCCATGTCTTTCTTACTTGATTCCATTTCATTATTTTGCCTTGTGCACTAGGCTCCCATATCATTTTTAATTCGGCGACAGTGATGTCGTTCATCCATTTATTTTCTGCATGGGTTACTATAGCAATACCATCAAAAGCAACGGGCAGTTCTATATATGCTACGTTGTTGGCTTTGCAAGCACTGTCTTCGCCTGCTTTAATAGGTCTAGAAGCATTGGTAATATCAATCTCGCCACGGCTAAATTTTTTAAAACCACCACCAGTACCCGATACGCCTATTGTTACTTTTACGTTGGGGCTTTCTACCCGAAACTCTTCGGCCATAGCTTCTGTAATGGGGTAAACAGTGCTAGAGCCATCTATTTCTACAGCACCTATACCAGAGGCATGCTCATTGGCTGTGGTGTCATTGCTGCTAGTTTCGGTAGTTCCGTTTTTCTTTCCACAGGCCATTGCCAAAGCAATTAGTGTCGTTGCAAAAAAAATTCTTTTCATTGTTGATTAAATAAAATATAAAGTAAGGTAAAATGAATTTTGTAATGATATCCAAATTCAAAGAGACCTCAAAGTTATTGTTTCCTATGTTAAGAAATTGTTAAGAAATTTGTTTTTTCACTGCCTTGGCGAAAAAAGTGAGATAAATAAAACACCGCCATCTATATTGCGTTACAGTATAGGCTTTGGGTACATGTGAGGTTTCATGAGGGCGCCTTTTCATGGTTGCAACCAATATACATTCGATTTGTTTATAATGGTTTGTTGCAAATATTTTGATTAGTAAGTAAAGAATTGCAAATTATATTATGTCTAAAAAATTTCAATACAATCCCGTTATTGGCAATTATACATTGCTCAACAAATCTTACAATAAGTTAAAGACCAAAGGAAGTTTGTTGCTCAACAATTTTCGTGATTTTTTGGAAGACGACGATATCAAAGCCTTACTTTCAGTATCAGAGCATCATTTTGAGAGCTTTATTATTGAAGTATTCGATTTGAGATTTTTTGTACGATTAGAAATAGATTTGTTGGCCGAAGAAAATGCCTTTAAAAATGGCAGAATGGCTACTTATTATATCAATTATGAGGGAGAACTAGAGCGTACCAAATTGGTTTTCAAATATGACGAAGATGGTAAACTGTATTGGATAAACAATGAAAGCATTCGCCCCGATTTTATGGATATGGAAGATTTTACCATCGAATACATTCGGCTATTGATGGAACACATTTTAAATCAAAAATATACCACCATTCCCAATTCATCCTACGAAGGAGAGAAAGAAAGAAGTTGGAAAACGTGGTAATAAATTCATTATAAAAATTCCTTTACCATAGTCTTGCTGGCTTGCATGGCAGGGCGGTAAGATGCCAATATTGTAATCAATATTACCGTAAGCCCAGTAGTTACGAAATCGGCCAAGTGCAACTGCACCGGATAGGCATCTACAATAGAGGTTTCCATACCCATAGATACAAAGCCGTATTTGATTTGTAGCCAACACACGCCTAGCCCAAGTGCTAGGCCAGTTATCGCCCCTGTAAATGCAATAAGACAACCTTCTAATAAAAAAATGTTTTTAACTATGGGTGGCGTAGCCCCTAGTGCATATAGGATTGAAATGTCCTTTTTCTTTTTAATAGCCAGCATGGTAAGGCAAAAAAAGATATTGAGCGAGGCAATAGCAAATATAAAAGAGATAGTAACATGCATAAATAGCTTTTCTATTTTTACGGCTTTGAGCAAACTAGCATGTTGCTCGTCGCTGTTTTGCACATAAAATTTATCTCCCAGCACCTGCTTTAACGCTCTTTGTATCTTTTGTATAGATACTTTGCCATCTGATTTTATTTCTAATGCTGACCTCTTGCTGCCCAATGAAAATAAGCGTTGGGCAAAATCAAGAGATACAAATATATAATTGTCGTCGTACTGTTTTTCGATAG
Organism: Cytophagales bacterium; assembly: GCA_013297765.1. Classification (GTDB taxonomy): domain Bacteria; phylum Bacteroidota; class Bacteroidia; order Cytophagales; family Cytophagaceae; genus REBA01. Next base: position 6,304 of record JAAFID010000085.1, read on the forward strand.
AGAATACGCCTGCTGGTAAGATGTTTTCTCGGGCCACTAATTTTTGAGGGTCAAGCGAACCTGTATGTGTTGCTTTGGGGTATAGCAGTTGCATGGCGTGCCATTCGCCCGACAAGTTTACCGACAATTGGTACTGTACTCCTTGGCCAATAATGGCAGCATCTGTACCATTTTTAACAAAGCTGGGTTTGCCCTCTACTATGGTAGAGTCGATGCGGTGCTCTTGCAAAAAATCTTTGGAAACACCTTTAACTTTTACTACTACCTGTTCTTCTTTATACTTGAGCAAGGCATTGTCTTCTATTACTTCTGTAAGTAAGTAAACGCCGTTCACATTTTTTATTTGGGCGATAAAAGATGGTGATATTTCAAATGTTTTGCCTTGCTTGGCAGTAATTCTTATTTCTGGATCAAAGGAATCGTATAGCGAGCGAATCAACTGCTCTAGCCCATTGAATACCGATAGGGCTATTACTAGCGACATGGTGACAAACGCTACCACAATGATGGAAATAATAGATACTACATTGATGAAATTGACTTTTTTGCCAAAAAGAAAATACCGACGAGCAATGTATAAGGAAATGTTCACGGGCTAGCAACCGTTAGTTTTGCGACGCTGTGTCTTCGTCAGGTGGTACAGGCGGAATTTCAATGTTAGAAAACAAAACATCCATTTTTGCAGCATAATCGACATTGTCGTCGAGGTAAAAAATGAGTTCGGGTATGATGCGTGCTTGCTTGCGAATTTTATCGCCCAATAGTTTGCGGATAGGTTTTACTTGAGCTTTTACACTTTCTAGTGCCTCTTGCTTGTTATCTACCATCATAAAACTAAGGTACGCCTTTGCTACACTAAGGTCGGGGCTGATACGTACGGTATTAACGCTGATAAAAGCCTTGCCAAACATATTTTTAATGTCATTTTGAAAAATATTGCCCAATTCTTTTTGAATCAAGCGAGAATATTTCTGCTGTCTTGTGCTATCCATAAAGCAAAGGTAAAGCTAAAAGGCGAGAGAAAAAACCTATTGGCGGCTTCGCTTATTTCTTGGCAGGGTATTAAAAATATAATCCCAAAGGGGCGAAGATACGCCAAAAACTATACTTGAATCTTTGTAATGATGTATGGCATGATTGATCCATAGCTGTTTAAAAAAGTTATTTGGCGGTGGATAGGCGTGGACAATGTAGTGTACAAATAAATATGCTGCATAACCTGCAAGAAAACCAGGTAAAAACCCAAAAACTTTGGTATCTAGTAGCACATAAAAGAGGATAAAAAATACACCTGCCAATGCCATACTTAGTGGCGGCGGCATAGCTAAACGGTCTTTATCTTTCGGGTATTCGTGATGTACACCGTGCATGTGGTATTGAATTCGCTGTTTCCATACCGTAGTAGGTTGCATGTGAAACAAAAATCTGTGGGCAATATATTCTAATAAGGAGAAAAAAAACCAGCCACCAAAAAACAATATTACAATAGCCAAACTAGGCAAGCTGGTATGTACTATTGCATAATATAATAACGCTAAAGCAATGGTAACAAAGATAGTAATGGGAATAGAAATGTGTGTACGGGTTAATTGCTCTAGAATGGGGTTGTCAAAAATCTTTTTTGTGCCTGTATTTTTGGGCTTAGCTAATGGCGAATTGCGTGTTTCCATAAGGTTTATGCTTTCCTTATTCAAATTTAAAAGTTTCATAACAAATTTCTATGCCTGTATTATGAAAATTAATGATTGAATATTACTACCTAAAAAATAATGCCTAAAAGGTCAATGTGATGGAAAATTAGGGATGTTGTTTAAAAATTGTCATTGCAATACATATAAAGTATAGCGAAAGCAAAATAGAAACAGTGCTTATTAAATGCTACAGTTACAGTAATGTGTTTGCCTTTGGTGCGAAAAAATGACTGTTGTAAAAATTTTTGCTCAAGATTGACAATACATATTAGGCATTCAATTGTTATCGGCATTCTTTTGCGCTACACTTTTGATCAGCGTTGTCATATGGTGATTAGTGTACAATACTTCGTGTTGCGCCTCTATATTAGTATGAAAATTTTTTGGCAGCCTTGCCCAGTCAAACAGCTCTACAACTATAGGTATATTGCTTTCTTGTATTTTTTCTTTAAGGTCGAGATAAATTTCAATGGGTAGTTTTTCTAAATTGGCTGTTCGAATGACCAAATCAAGGTCGCTGCCTTCGTGAGCGTCGCCATTTACCCTGCTACCGTATGCCCAAACTTCTATATCTAGTGGTATAGTGCCAAAAATTGATATTAATCTTTCTTTATCTTTAATTCTCAGTAGCATAGTTTTGCTTTTTAATTGCTTCTGCCAATAAAGTTGAATCTATAATAAACTGGGGCAATAAAGCCAATGTTTCTTCGGCAAAGTTTACGCCATAATCGTGTGCAGTATTACTTCTATTGTCTCGGTATTCTAAAAATGCTCGCACAATTCGGGAGTAATGATGCTACGAAGCACACACTCCTTAAAAATTTGCTTAAAGTGTAATTGATCTACTGCTTTTGAAGAATGAAAATATGGTTTTAAGCTTTTGCGTAATAATTTACCACATTGTTCTATTATTATTTCAAATTCTTTTACACAGGCCGCTCGAAACATATCATAATCTATTTCAGAGACATCGGCCTTTCGCAGCAATTGATATGCTTTGTCCAAAGTAGCAATACATCGTTCTAAATATGTAGTATCAATTACGTTCATTTTGCACTTTCATTTATTCAAAAATATTCGAATAACTTGGTGAATATTTTTACATCATATCGCTATTTCTGCTTGTTTAATACACTATTGGTCTTGCCATAGAAAAAATAAATAGCTAAGCCAAGAGCCATCCATATTACCAACCTTATCCAAGTATCGGCGGGCAAAAACGCCATTTGGGCAATACAGATAGCAGCCCCTAAAATAGGGATAAGTGGTACCCAAGGGGTGCGAAACGGGCGGTGCAGGTCTGGTCTTTTAACCCTTAAAACCCACACACCTATACATACGATTACAAATGCTAGCAATGTACCAATAGATACCAGTTCGCCCAAAACATCAATTGGCATCATGCCCGAAATAAACATGGCAGCAACACCAGTAAGTATGGTACTGATATAAGGTGTTTGGAACTTTGGGTGAATTTTTGAAAATAATGGAGGTAGCAAACCATCTTTGGCCATGGTGTAAAATATAC
>JAAFID010000085.1:9532-13862 GCA_013297765.1 Cytophagales bacterium
TTTTTTTTTTATGGTGTAAAATATACGGGGCTGTCCCATCAACATTACTAGAATTACAGAACTAAGCCCTGAAATGGCGGCAATTTTGATCACATACCGGAACCAATACATTCCATCGCCCATGCGGTTTACGGCTACTGCAATTGGGTCGGGCACATTAAGTTCGCTGTAATTTACAATACCAGTAAGCACCAAGGCTACCAAAATATACAATAAAGTAGAAAACGTAAGTGACCCCAGTATTCCAATGGGCATATCCTTCTGTGGATTTTTTGCTTCTTGAGCAGCAGTAGATACTGCATCGAAACCAATGTAGGCAAAGAAGATAACAGCCGATGCCCTAAAAACGCCACTCCAGCCAAACTTGCCCCATTCGCCTAGATTGCTAGGAATAAAGGGGTGAAAATTAGCAAAATCAATATATGAAATACCTAATACTACAAAAAGAATAATGACAGCCACTTTGATAATGACCATGGCATTGTTAAAATTTGCAGATTCACGAATACCAACCACCAGCAATACCGTAACCAAAAATACGATTACCACGGCTGGTAGATTGAAAATGGCAGTGGTGTGTTGCAAAGTATTAATATCTATGCCTTTGGTAGTAAGCGATGTAGCTAGCGCTTCGGAAAATGCTTTCCAGCCTTCGTTAGGAACATTGATCATTTTAGTACCAGTAGCCGCAATGTATTCGGCAGGAATATATATGCCAAAATCTTTGAGAAAGCTAGTGACGTAGCCCGACCACCCCACGGCAACGGTAGATGCAGCAAAGAGATATTCCAATATTAAATCCCAACCAATTATCCAAGCAATAAATTCGCCAAGGGTAGCATAAGCATAGGTGTATGCACTGCCCGCAATGGGAATCATAGAGGCAAACTCGGCATAGCACAAGCCCGCAAAAGCACAGGCAATACCAGAAATGATAAATGAAATGACGATGCCTGGCCCAGCATATTGTGCCGCCGCTTGCCCACTTAAAACAAATATTCCTGCACCAATGATAGCACCAATACCTAAAGTGATTAGGTTCATTCGCCCTAATGATCTTTTTAGTTTTCCAGCACCCTCGGGGGCTTCTTGCAATAAATCGGCTATGGGTTTGGTGTTAAATATCTTGCTCATGCTATTGGTGGTTATAATGCTAAAATATATAAAATCTTGCTACTAAATTAATATCACTTTCTGATAGATTGCTTCAAGCGGGCAACTTCTTTTTCTGTTACCAATCGCCAAGTGCCACGGGGCAAGTCTTTTTTGGTAAGCCCAGCGTATGAAACCCTGTCTAGCCTTACCACATCGTAGCCCAGTGCCTCAAACAAGCGGCGTACTACTCGGTTTCTACCTTCGGTTATTTCTACGCCTAATATCTTTTTGTCGGGCGAAACTATGGCGATGTCTTTTACATGCACTACGCCATCTTCCAATGGCACACCAGCAGCTATTTTTTCCATATCTGCATCGGTAATAGGCCTGTCCAAATCTACTTGATATATTTTGCCTATTTGGTGAGAAGGATGTGTCAATTTCTCCGCAAGCTCTCCATCATTGGTCAGTAGCAGCAAGCCAGTAGTATTTCTATCAAGTCGGCCTACAGGATATACTCGCTCTTTGCAGGCATTTTTTACCAAATCCATCACTGTTTTGCGGTCTTCGGGATCGTCCATCGTGGTGATAAAATCTTTGGGTTTGTTCAACAACACATAGGCCATTCGCTCTGGCTTCAGGGTGCGGCCTTCATATTTTACCACATCGTGAGGATGCACTTTTAATCCTAATTCTGTTTCTACCTTGCCGTTTACAGAAATTAAACCTTGTGCTATCAACTCATCGGCATCTCTGCGAGAGCATAGTCCAGAGTTGGATATGTATCTATTTAAGCGTATTTGTCCGTCGATGGTTGCTTCAGTTTTAGCCGATTTCTTTTTAGGTGAAGAAGAAAAGTCGGTATTGCTATTTTTTTTGTCAAATGAATTGCCGTCAAAGTCTTTATTTTTGCGGGGGCGAGTGGCTCTATCGTCGAATGACTTTGGTGGTCGAGTACTTGCAATGCTTTTGTTTTCTCTAGGCGGTTTGTCAAATGATTTTTCTGTCGAATCACCGTCTTTGTAAGGTCTTTGTGGCTTTTCGCCAAATGATTTTGTAGGGCGCTTGCTAGAAAAAGTTTTCCCTTCACCAGAGAGTTTGTCAAATCTTGGATTTTCTTTCTTAAAATCACTACCTCTTGTTCTTCCAAAAGATTTTTTGTCAGAACCTTCTGCATTGTTCTCTCTGTAGGGTCTTTGTGGCTTTTCGCCAAATGATTTTGTAGGGCGCTTGCTAGAAAAAGTTTTGCCTTCGCCAGCAGGTTTATCAAATCTTGAATTGTCTTTTTTAAATGAACTGCCTCTTTTCGAACCGAATGATTTTTCCCCAGAGCCTTCTGTATTGTTGTCTCTGTAGGGTCTTGGTGGCTTTTCGAATGATTTTGTAGGGCGTTTGCTAGAAAAAGTTTTGCCTTCGCCTGCTGGTTTATCAAATCTTGAATTGTCTTTTTTGAATGCCCCACCTCTTTTTCCTGCGGTTGATTTTTCGGGGATACCGGCTGTTTCCCTTTTGCGAGTAGCCCTTGAGGGTTTGTCGCTTGCCGATTTTGTAGGGCGTTTGGCAGAAAATGATTTTGCCGAACCTTCCTTGCTTACTTTAGGGCCTTTGCCAGTAGCACGGCCTGATGAGTTTCTTGCGGCACTTTTTTTGTCCGACGCTGGTCTGGATTTCTTTTTATTGCTTGGCGGCATGGGTATGAATTGCAGTAATCGCTACTGTAGTGCGGTATGTGTATTTTAGCCTTTAAAGATACGAAAAATAATTTGTTGTATGATGATATAGTTTTAGCTAAGTCATCTTTCAATAAAACATTTAGACAAGTTTTATTATATAAAATATTTGGTTACTTTTGACGTTAGTATCGAGAAGCAGTGGCAAATAATGATAAAAGATTTTGGTGATAAAGAAACAGAAAAAATTTGGAACGGAAATCGTTCAGCCAAATTGCCTTTTGCTATTCAGGATATAGCAAGACGAAAATTAAGAATGTTAAACAATTCTGAAAATATAAATGATTTAAGAATCCCGCCAGCAAACAGATTAGAAAAACTTTCTGGACATTTATCCGATTTTTATAGCATAAGAATAAATATACAATGGAGAATAATATTTAGTTGGAAAGACGGAAATTGTTATCAAGTTCAAATCATAGACTATCATTAAAATGGAAAAACTTAAAAATATTCACCCGGGAGAAATATTGTTGGAAGAGTTCTTGATTCCCCTAAACATTACTGCCTATAGGCTTGCTAAGGAATTGCATGTTCCACAAACTAGGCTAAGTGAGCTATTAAAAGGCAAAAGAAGAATTACTTCAGATACCGCCCTTCGTTTGTCTAAGTACTTCGGAAATAGTGCCAAATTTTGGCTGGGTCTTCAAGATGATTTTGATATTGAAGAAACTTCAATGTCATTAACGACAGAACTAGACGCTATTAAATTGATGAGTTTTAAAGTGGCTTAGCTAACATCTATTTAAAATTACCTCTGGCAATTTGATGAAATATTGGAACTAACCTTTCCCCACCCCCCCTAAAATTGTTTCTCTCGCTTGGGCTTGTTAGTTTTACAACATTATGAATCTAAGAATATTTTTTGACATTGTACCTGAGGAGGTATGTTTAGCAGCCAATAATCCTAATGCCTGGATTAACAATATCTCTATTTACAAAACCAATTTCCCAGACTGGAAAAGTGCGGATATTGCCTTGATAGGACTTGTAGAAGATCAAGGTACACCCCAAAACCTGGGCATAGCTAGTGCACCCAACGAAATCCGCAAAAAACTATACAACCTAAATCAAGGAAATGCCACCTACAAAATAGTAGATTTGGGCAATTTGAGGTGCGGCGTCAATCTTTCAGAAAGCTACCTGCGGATGAAGGAAGTAGGCGAGCAATTGCTACAGCACAACACTTTCCCCATATTTATTGGTGGTGGTCACGATATGGATTATGGTCAATTCCTGAGCTACGAGACCAGTGGCAAAATGGTGAACATGCTCAATGTCGATGCTTTTGTAGATTTGTATGCTACCGATTCGTTAGGAGCTAACCGCCATCACGTGCATAAAATATTGATGCACGAACCCAATTACTTATTTCACTTTTGCCAACTGGCTTATCAAACCTACCTCTGTGAACCAGAAAGTATAGGCATTTTGGAAAAATTGCATTTTGAAACCTACCGCCTAGGGGCTATGCACCACAACCTAGAAGAGGTAGAGCCCGCAAT
>JAAFID010000084.1 GCA_013297765.1 Cytophagales bacterium
TTAAAAATATCATTTACACCAATACTTAAATCTAAACCTTTAGCCAATAAATCTTGGCTTTGTAGGTTCAAATTAAAATATACTTTTGGGTCAATGGTAGTTAGTATTAGCTCCCCATTAGTATCATAAAGGGTATAGGCATATCGCTTGGCTATGTACGACAATGAAGGGTTTAGTGATATTTTTTTGGTAAAATAAAAATTACCAAACACATTTAATTTGCTGGCTGGCCAGGCTAGCATAGCATTTCCATTAGTAGGTACTTGGTATAGCGTAACTCCATTATTATTTTTTGCATTGTAATAAGCATAGTTGGCTGCAAAAAAACCTTTTTTAATCTTGTAACGGTACTCTATTTCAAAACCCTGTGTTCCAGATTTATCAAAATTAACGTATGCACCTGTAGGATTGGCATCGTTTACATAAAAAACTATCGGATTACTGATACGAATATCATAAATATTGCCTGTCAATATCATATTCTCTGTTAATCTAAAACCTAGCTCAAGCTCTGCTACACCAGTACGCTCGGGCTTAATGTTGGGATTTGTGCGAATATTTTCAATTGCTGCAGCACGAAAGGCTCGGCTATAAAGTAGTTTAAAATGAAATTTATCAAATACTTTAGTAATGCCCACTCTTGGAGAAAAAGCATATCCAAATTGATTGTGATTGTCTAGCCTTGCACCAATAAATAGTGGCAAAAATTTATTTTTTACATGAAGTTGTGCAAATGCTCCTATGTTGTTATAGTTCACAGTATTGCTTCCATTCATAAAATACCCTACAATAGAATCATTTTTTTGAATGGCTTGGTCAAAATATGAATCGACACCGGCCACTATATTGATTGCTGGCGATGCATCCCAATTGGCATTAACACTAGGTGCTATTCTGGTGGTGTGAATATTATAGGGAAATTGTACTGAGTTTGCAGTTTGCCATGGTGTAGCTGATTTATAATTTACCTTGGGTGTAATCGTTAATTTGGGCGATGGTTTTAAGTTGTATTTTAACTCTGAATAAAAACTATTGAACCTTACTCTATCAGCAGGAAAACTAGTAGAGTCAAACTGATCTATTGTTTTCAATGAATATGCATCATAAATTACCCTCATAGAAAAATCTTTAGCAATCAAAGAAGCGTTAAGCATTCCTGGAAATATATTACTATAGTTGCTTAGATTTAGAGTGGTTCCGTAGGCATCAGTATAGTCTCGGTTACTGCGCTTGCCCTGACCAATGTAGCCTGCTATAGAGTAATTAAATTTCTCTGTGCCACTACCTATGGCAATACTGGCATTTCGACGGGCATAGGTATTGTTCAACATGCCATAAGCCCCATTAACGTTTACTCCTTTTATTGTTTTACCGCCTTTGGTAATAATATTGATAACACCTAATTCAGCATAGCCACCGTAAATACTAGAACCTGGGCCTCTAATAATTTCGATTTTTTCTATTTGGCTAATATCATAGCGCTGACCAAATTGAGTGCTAGAAAACAATATTTCATTCATTTCTTGACCATCAAGCAGAACCAATATTTTACCCTCGTGTGCCCAATTACCTCTAGATGAAATACCTACTACACCTTGCACATCTACGCCAAAATTCATACCTGGTACTAGGTTCAGCACATCTATCAAATCTCTTGATCTTAAATTTTTAATTTCTTCTGCTGTAATCACTGTTAAAATTGCAGGCGATTCTCTTGCAGTAAGTTGTGTTTTTTGACGCTACACTGACAGGTATATTCATTAACTCATCTAGCGACATTTCAAAAAAATCGACCTCTTTCGCTACTGATTTTATAGTATCGGCTGGTGTGGTAATGTTATCAATTTGTGCTTGTATATTTATGCTAATAGCAAATAATCCAATGGTAAAGATTTTTTTCATATTCTAATGATAATATCTGTTTTATTGTAATTTAAAAAAAATATCAATGAACACTTGATACATCATTAGGCTACATTATTGCTCAAGTTACAAATTAGCGTACTGCGCTGATGATACTGTGAGAAGTCAATATTGAATCTTTATACTTCATTGTTACGTTTCATGTTACAATTACTTTGTTTTTAAATTATTCTAGCAATCTCTAGCGGTGATATTATTGTTTTAAATTCTGTTACTATAATTAGATATTTATCAACTCATTAATCAAAATCACTTAAAAAAAATACAAACAACTGAAAATATGAATTTAAAAAATGTTTTTTTAATCATAATTATAACCATTACTTGCAAATCCGTTTTGGCCCAAACCGCAGATTCTTCAAAAGTAGCCACAACGGTAGTACTTACTGGTCATCATAAAGTAGAGCATTTGGAAACTAGCAATGACCATACTTGGTTCAATAAAAATTATTCAGAATACAAATATGATTCGGCATCAGTAAAAAAATTAAAAAATTTACCCCCCGAATACCATATTATAGTTGTAGGCGCTACTTGGTGTTCTGATACGCACCTTGAATTGCCTAGATTTTACAAAGTAATAGACGATGCCAATTTTCCCCGTGAGCGTATCAAACTATATTTTGTAGATAGAGAGCTAAAAGATCCAGAAATGGTGAGCAAAAAGCATAAAATTAAAAAAGTGCCCACCTTTATATTGATGAAAGGCGACAAGGAAAAAACCCGAATAGTAGAAAAACCTAAAGAATCTATTGAAAAAGACTTGCTAAAAGCTGTAAAATAGTTATAATTATCAGAATTATATGGCAATACAAGTTTAAATTTTATTATCACGGTATTTTTTTCTATTTTTAAATTAATTATACTTATTCAACTTATTTCATGGATTTGTTTGTATCCAATTATATTAAAAAATATGTAACACTGCATTGTGCTATATGCTTAGTGCTTTTGCTAGCATTTTCAAATACAGTACACGCCCAAAAGAAAACAGATTTTTATCAGTTAGAAATCACTGCAAAAGAATATTTTGATAATTATAAGTACCACTTAGCCTTACCTATTTACCTCACATTAAACAAGCTAAAACCCGAATTTCCAGACTATAGATATGCCATTGCTTACTGTTATCTATTTTTAGACAAAAATGAAAAAGCATTGCCTTTTTTTCAACTATGCCTACAAGAACCAGAGAAATATCCTTTACAAATGATGTATTATGCAGCTCGTACTTACCATCTATCGGGCAAATATGACTATGCTTTAAAGTATTACGAATTATATAAAAGTTACCTCTCTCAAAATAAAAAAAATCTTAAAAACGGATTAATTAGTGCTGCAGAAAGAGATATTAAAATATGTGAAACAGCCAAAGAACTTACAAGTAAACCGCTACAAGTAAAAGTGGTAAATCTAGGTGCAACTGTCAATTCTGAATATCCTGACTATGCACCCGTGGTTTCTGCTGACCAAAGCACGTTGATTTTCACTTCCAACCGCCCAAATACTACTGGCGGCAATGTAGATGGTACCGATGGCAATTATTTTGAAGACATCTATATTTGTTACAAAAATGATACAGGATGGACAGCCCCAGAAAAAATGGGCAACGGCATAAATACTTCTGGACACGATGCCAGTATAGGTCTAAGCCCCGATGGGCAAAAATTGTTACTATACCGCTATACCCAACAAACAGCAACCGCATCGGCTAGTGGCGACCTTTATTACAGCGATTTAATAGGCAATACTTGGATGCAAGCCATAAAACTACCCGACAACATCAATTCAGATGGTTGGGAACCTAGTGCATCTTTCTCATCCGATGAAAAAATATTGCTATTTACCAGCGACAGAAAGGGTGGCACAGGTGGTACAGATATTTATATGGTAAAAAAATTGCCCAATGGAGAATGGGCACTGCCCCAAAATATGGGCGACATTATTAACACTCCATACGACGAAGATTCCCCCTATTTACATCCCGATGGTAAGACACTGTATTTTAGCTCCAATGGTCACAATACTATGGGTGGTTTCGATATATTCATGAGCAAATGGGATGCTGAATTAAAAATGTGGACCATACCTACCAATGTGGGCTACCCTATCAATACACCACACGACGATTTGCACTTCTCTTGGTCGGCCGATGGACGCAGGGTATATTTTCCCTCGGTACGCCCCGAAGGACTAGGAGATAGAGATATTTACTATGCCGATATAAATAAAGAAGCAGCCATGGTAATGTTGATGAAAGGCACAGTCATTGATTCTGCTACCCACCAGCCAGTAGCTGCTAAAATATTTATATCAGATAAACCCTCGAATGATATTTTGGAAACAGTGCATAGTAACGCCGAAACTGGCAAATACTTGTTGCTATTCAACGAGGGTAAAGGCTACCGAATAGAAGTACAGGCAGAGGGATACGAACCAATTAATGAAGATATTAATATAGAAGAACTTCACGAATTTTTGGAAACTACTAAAAATTTTTATTTGACAAAGGTTTCCGATAAATAATGTAAATGAAGCATACCATCCACTGCCACAACCTAGACTGCTTGCCCTCCATAGCACTAGAAATAATACTAAAAGCAGATAATAGAATATTTTGGACTTTTGAAGGAGAAATGGGAGCAGGAAAAACAACTACCATCAAGGCCATTTGCAATGAACTTCAAGTAATAGACCATGTAACCAGCCCTACCTATTCGCTGGTAAATGAATATAAAACAAAAGATGGTAAAACAATTTACCACTTTGACTTTTATCGCCTTCGTAATGAACAGGAAGCCGAAGATTTTGGATTAGAAGAATATTTTCAATCGGGGAATTTATGTTTAATGGAATGGTCGTCAAAAATACCTCATTTGCTGCCTGAAAATTGTTATACCATTGAATTACAAATAGACCATACTAATAGAACATTTATTTTAAATTAGTTAAAAAAGTGCTTGAATCGTGAAACCAAAAATCGATATTGCCCTAGGAAAACTGGCTACAGAAAGTGCACTTTACCCCAAAGAAGCATTGATGCCCATAAAAGAAACTGACCATAAACTCTACATTGGGCTGCCCAAAGAATCTGAAGATTTTGAAAACAGAGTATGCCTTACCCCAGAGGCGGTGGCACTTTTGGTCAACAATGGGCACGAAGTAATTGTAGAAACCAATGCAGGAATCAATGCAAAATTTTCGGATAGAGAATACAGTGAAGCAGGTGCAAAAATAAGTTACTCGGCACAGGAAGTTTACCAATCTGACGTTATATTAAAAGTAGAACCCCCAACACAAGAGGAAATTGCTTTTTTAAAACCAGGAAAAACAGTTATTTCTGCCTTACAAATGGCAAGATTAGACAAAGCCTATTTTGATGAAATAAACAATAAAAGAATAACGGCACTTGCTTACGAATTTATAGAGGATAAAGGCGGCTCTATACCAGTGGTACGTGCCATGAGCGAGATTGCAGGCAGTGCCGTAATGCTGATAGCCGCAGAATATTTATCAAGTAAAAATGGTAAAGGTATTATTCTGGGCGGCATTACTGGCGTACCACCTACCAAAGTAGTAATTTTGGGGGCTGGCACAGTAGCCGAATATGCTACCCGCACTGCACTAGGCTTGGGTGCAGAGGTTAAGGTATTTGACAACCATGTATATAAACTGCGTCGCCTAAAACATAATCTAGGTGTACAAATATATACTTCAACCATAGATACCATTACCCTACGCAATGAACTGAAGGAAGCTGATGTAGTGATAGGTTCGCTACGCACCGATGAAGGATCGCCCTGTGTAGTAACAGAAGACATGATTGCCGAAATGCAACCCAATTCTGTAATTATTGATGTAAGTATAGATCAAGGCGGCTGTTTTGAAACGTCGCACCTAACAGACCATAAAAATCCAATATTTCGAAAACATGAAGTGATACATTATTGTGTGCCCAACATTGCCTCTCGTGTAGCACGCACTGCATCAACAGCACTTAGCAATATTTTCACCCCTATGCTGCTACAAATAGCTAAAAAAGGCGGTGTAGATGATTTGATATTTTCTAGAGATTGGTTTATGAAAGGGGTTTACGCCTACAAAGGATTTGTAACCAACCCATACATTGCCAAAAAATTTGAATTAAAATACAGAGACATGAACTTGCTGATAGCGGCAAGATATTAACAATTTACAAAAAGTTATGATAGAAAAAATAAAATCAACCACTGTACTAGCAGTCATTCACAATGGGCAGGCCTCTATTGGTGCCGATGGGCAAGCTACCATGGGCAATACTGTAGCCAAAAGCAATGTTAAAAAAATTAGAAAACTAAGCGATGGCAAAGTAATTACTGGCTTTGCTGGCTCTACTGCCGATGCATTTACGCTACTTGAACGATTTGAAGAAAAATTGAATGCCTACAACCACAACATGAAACGTGCTGCTATAGAACTTGCTAAAGATTGGCGTACCGACCGATATTTACGCAAGTTAGAGGCAATGCTTATATCTATATCTAAAGAGGAAATATTGATTATATCGGGTACAGGCGATGTACTAGAGCCTGACAATGGTGTAGCTTCTATAGGCTCAGGCAGTATGTACGCACAGTCGGCAGCAATTGCCTTGAAAAAACACGCAGCACACCTTAGTGCAGAAGAAATAGTACGTGAAAGCCTTAATATTGCAGCAGATGTATGTATTTATACCAATCATAATTTGATAATAGAAACGCTGTAATTTTTTTATTGAACATTAAAAAAGGCATACAAAAATGATTTTTGTATGCCTTTTTTAATGCTGGTATTAAGCAAACCCTCTCTCCTATTGCTTTATTTTCAATATCCTATAACTAGCACTCATAGGCTCCTTCAAATTAGGGTCGCTTGGGTTGATGGTTTTACATTTATCAAAATAGGTAAGCCCTTTTTTTAGCAAATTGTCACGCTCTGTTTCTTTTTGCTTGCCTTTTGCTGTGTAGTCTTTCATGGTCATTTTATTCACCACATCATTTGCCTTTACGCCTTTGTTGAAGTAATAAGCACCAATATTAAAGTTTGCATCGTAGTTATTTGGCTCTAACGTTATGGCTTTATTGTAGCATTCTAAAGCTTTATCGTCCTCTCCTTTTTTGTCATAAATAGTACCTAGGTTAAAAAGTAGCCCTACATTGTTTGGTTCTAATTTTACAGCATCTTCTATTTTCTTTTGTGCCTCATCTATTCTTTTCAAAGTAATGAAGAGATTGATTTCCTCATTCATCAATTTAGAATCGTTGGGAAATTTTGCTCTGCCTTTTTGAACTATTTCCAAGGCTTTTTCAGGAGCATTTTCATTTTGATAAATGAAACTCAGATTGGTATATATCTCTGGCTTTTTAGTGGTTTCGGCATCTATCAAATAATATTTTTTTAACTGAGTATAGTTTTTTGTTCTAAAGGCTAGGTCTTTTGCATAATCATAAGCATAGTGATAGGCAGTATCGGCTTCAACTTTCATCGTATGTGCCATTTCGTAATATTGATAAGCTTCATCGTACTTTTCTTCTTGACCTTTTTTAACACCTGTATTCAACAATCCTACCCAAAGATTATGTTTTTGCTTTTCTACTTCTTTTATCCATTCGCCATTGGGCTTGTCTAGTTCTGCTACTTTTTTCCAAGATTCGGCTGCTGTTTTATAACCATCTACACCTTCGGGTTTTGCGGCATTGGCAAGTTCCATGTAAATAAGTCCTTTGTAATACCACGCTTTTGGATTTACGCCAGTTTTTTCATGCACCACAGCTTTGTCTATAAAAGTTTTGGCTTGAACCAAATCGCCTTGCTCACGGTAAGTTACGGCGTTTAAAATTGCCACTGCTTGTGCAGATACTGCATTGTTAATGGCAAAGGTTAAAGCTATAATTGCGAAAATTTTGCTAATCTTATTCATGTTGTTTATGATTGTTAATTTTTAAATTTTTGTTATTTCAATTTTATTCGTCTGTATCGTCATCATCGGCAATATCATCTTCCTCGATATCGTCTTCTACTTCTTCGTCTAGTTCATCTTCTTCCAAGGTGTCTTCTGTTGCCTCTACTTCCATTGGTGCCATGGAACTGGTAAAGGCTTCCTTGTTACGCTCGGCTAGTTCTATATTTTCCAAACTTTCCCCTACCATCAATTGCTCGATTTTGGCTACTGAGGAAATTTCGTCAGTTTCGCTCAACCTTATTAATCTTACTCCTTGCGTAGCTCTACCCATTACCCTAAGCGAGGCAACTGCCATACGAATGGTAATCCCCGTTTTATTGATAATCATTAATTCATCGCTGTCTTGTACATCGAGAATGGCCACCAAGTTTCCAGTTTTTTCGGTTATATTCAGTGTTTTCACACCTTTACCACCTCTATTGGTCACACGGTAATCTTCAATATCTGAACGTTTTCCGTATCCTTTTTCTGAAACTACCAATAAATTGGTTTCTGGGTTACTCAAACAAACCATGCCTACAACACAATCATTTTCTCCATTCAGCCTTACACCTCTTACACCAGCAGCAGTACGTCCCATAGGTCGCACATGTGATTCGTTGAAGCGAATAGCTCTACCACTTCTCAAGGCCATAATCATTTCATTACTTCCGTTCGTCAATTTTACATCTAGCAAACGGTCGCCTTCATGTATGGTAATGGCGTTGATACCATTGGTACGTGGGCGAGAATATGCCTCTAAGGTAGTTTTTTTAATGGTACCTTTTATAGTACACATGATTACAAAATTGTTATTAATGTAATCGTCATTATTCAAGTTTTTAACATTGATTACCGAGCGTACTTTGTCGCCCGATTCTATGTTTATCAAATTTTGAATAGGTCTGCCTTTAGCAGTTTTGCTGCCTTCTGGCACTTCGTACACTTTTAACCAAAACAGTTTGCCCCACTCTGTAAATATCAGTAGATAGTTGTGGTTGGTGGCAATGAATAGATGTTCTGTAAAATCTTCTTCTTTGGTAGAAACGCCTTTGGAACCTATACCACCTCGGCCTTGCGTGCGGTACTCGGTAAGGGCAGTACGCTTCATGTAGCCTTCATGAGAAATTGTAATCACCATCGCCTCATCGGCAATCATGTCTTCAATGTCTATGTCTTCAGAGGCATGTACAATGTTTGTACGGCGGGCATCACCATAGCGCTCACGCATCTCTAATAATTCCGTTTTGATAATCTCCATTCTACGCTCTACTTTCGCAAGAATGTCTTTCAAATCGGTAATCAAAATCATGATTTCTTCGTATTCCTTCTCTATTTTCTCACGCTCTAAACCAGTAAGCCGTTGCAACCTCATTTCCAAAATAGCCTTGGCCTGAATTTCTGATAAGCCAAATTGCTGCATCAATCCTTCCTTGGCAATATCTGGGTCTCTAGAGTTTCTTATCAGGGTAATCACTGCATCCAGATTGTCCAATGCGATCAAATAACCCTGTAAAATATGGGCTCTTTTTTCAGCTTCGTTCAACTCAAACTGGGTGCGGCGAGTAACTACTTCATGCCTGTGCTCTACAAAATATTTGATTTGATCTTTCAAATTCAATGTCAATGGACGACCGCCAACTAGGGCTACGTTATTGACACTGAAAGAAGATTGTAACTGGGTATATTTATAAAGGTTATTTAAAACAATACTTGGGATAGCATCTTTTTTCAAATCGTAAACCACACGGTATCCATCTCTATCAGACTCGTCTCGTATGTCACTAATGCCTTCAATTTTTTTCTCGTTGACCAACTGGGCAGTACGTTCAATCATCGACGCCTTGTTCACCATGTAGGGAATATCAGTCACAATGATTTGCTCTTTGCCAGAAGGTAAAGTTTCAAATTTGGCTGTAGCTCTAATCACGATACGACCACGACCAGTTTCCAATGCTGATTTTACACCTTGAATACCGTAAATAGTTGCACCAGTAGGGAAGTCTGGGCCTTTAACAAATTCCATCAACTCAGGGATGGTAATATCGTTGTTTCCAATATAAGCGACAATTCCATCTATCACCTCACGCAAATTATGCGGAGCCATATTGGTCGCCATACCTACGGCGATACCCGAACTACCATTAACCAAAAGATTAGGAATCTTTGCTGGCAACACAGTTGGTTCTTCAAGTGAATCGTCAAAGTTAGGTTGAAAATTGACCGTATCTTTTCTGATGTCGGTCAGCATTTCCTCGGCAAATCTTTTCAATCTTACCTCGGTGTACCTCATCGCTGCGGGCGAGTCACCATCGATAGATCCAAAGTTTCCTTGTCCATCGACCATCGGGTACCGCAACGACCAATCTTGTGCCATACGCACCATGGTATCGTAAACAGAGGCATCACCGTGTGGGTGGTACTTACCCAGTACCTCCCCGACTATTCTTGCCGATTTTTTATGGGCTTTATTGTAGTTTACGCCCAATTCATACATTCCGAATAAAACCCTACGATGCACTGGCTTCAAGCCATCTCGTACATCGGGCAAGGCACGTGATACGATTACAGACATGGAGTAATCGATGTATGCACCACGCATTTCATCTTCAATATTTATTGGAATTATGATACTATTGTCGGCCATTAGAGGTGTTGTTTTTATTTAAGGTGATTTCTTTAATTTGTAATGCTTAAAGAAGGTATTCAAGCGAGCAAATTAAGCAAAAAAAGGGATTTTTCAGCGTTAATATTTTGGGAAGTTATCCCCAGAAAAAATGTATTTGAATCGAAAGAAAAAGAAAAATTAAACGTTAAAATTTACAAATAATACTACATTATTTCACCTGCTCATAAAATGCTAAAAGCCTTGTAGCTTCTGCCTGCCAGCAATAATCATGTTTGGCTATTTTGCAATTGCCTATTAGCAGTTGGTAGTAATTTTTGTCTGCTAGTAGTTTATTTACACTTGCCACAATTTCTGATACTTTCAAATCAATCAAACAAGCAACTTCATATTGTTGATTCAACTCAATGTATTCGGGAAATTTGATGGTGATTTGGGGAATTTCGCCATGCACGTAATCAAAAAATTTATTGGCTAGGGAATAGTAATAACTCAGTCCTTTGTTCTCTAGCAACAGCAGACCAGCAAAGGCATTTGCAATCATTATATCCAATTCTTGAGGAGGCACATTGCCAAAGAATTTTACTTTTTTCTCTAGTCCCAAATCTAGGGTTAGTTTTTTCATTTCATTCAAAATATCGCCTGTACCACATACATAAAGTAAAATGTCTAGTTGTTGCATTGCTGCAATGGTTTCTGCTACTCCACGACCAGCATTTACAGCACCTGCATAAATCAAATATTTTTCAGTGGCGACTGTTGTAGGCTTTGGTTTCAGCAGTGAAATGTTTCTAATCAAGTGGAATGGTACATGATATTTATTTGTAAATATTTTTTGTAAACCTGCACTCACTGTATAGGCATATTTTACACGGGGCACAAAGGTTTGCTCTACCCACAGCCAAATCTTTTTCTCTCTAGGTCTATCTACCAGTTCTATTACCTCGGTGTAGTATTCGTGGGCATCGTAAACAATGGGTTTGGATTTTATTTTTGACGCTAAAAAACCAGCGACCAAAGTATCTAAGTCTATAGAGCAAATAATATCAACTTTTGAAAACAGCAAATAAAAAAATATTCTAACGTTGATTTCTGCATAAAAAAATTTCCCCTTCTTAAAAAAACAATTCAAACGAGTTTGCTTAAAAAGCTGTGGTTTTAATGGTAGCGAGTTTATTTTTCTACCCAACAATTCTACTTCATATCTTTCTGCCAATGTGCCACAAATACGCTGCATTCGCTGGTCGTAAGCTAGGTCGTTGGTAACGGTAAATATTATTTTTTTCTTCATGCGGTTGTGAAGGTAGAGAAATTAAAATAATTAAATGAACATCTCTCCAGTCTATTAGCTTAGAGGAATCTAGAAATTGGTATGAGAGATTTTAATTTAAGAAAGTACTTATATCAATTCTCCGTATTTTTTAAGATTCAATTCATTTGATATAAAATTATCTTCGTTTGCATCTGTAATTATCAATTTCAGAATTACGTTATTCCATTTTAAAGTTTCTATCTGGTTTTTTGTTATTTTGAAATTGTAGAGCGTCATGTTTTGATAGCCTATCATGTTATTATAATTAATATCATGAGTAAAATTCAAATCAATTAGAAATGGTAGTTCTGGGACAGTTATAAATCTAACCGATTTAGGTTTTATCTCCGTGGGAACATATGCCAATACAATATAGTTGTTAAGATTAGTTTGGAAACCTAAAGAAATTTCAATTTTGTTCTTATTCATATTTTAAGGTGCTGAACGTCTATATGCTAAACAACTCAATTTTAAGCATTGTTCATAAGGTCTATTTCCTTGTCGCTGGGGTAAAGTCCAGGAAAAATCATAGGGGAAAATGTAATAGGATACTTTACATAATACATCATCGTTATTTTTTCCTTCACTGGAATAAGCAATTCCATTTCAATTAATGAATCTGTAATTATTTTCAAAGTTTTATCTGATGTATTTGTAATTCGCATGGCTTCCTGCTTGGATATTTTGCCTTTTAGGAATACAGAAGTAAGAATATATTTTGCTTGAGGTTTTACTCTACCCTTTAAAGACATTAAATCTACAAAACCTTCGATACGTTTTAGCATATTATCGGTATCAATAACATTGTACATAAAATCGATTTGGTCTATTGCGGTTTTTAAAAAATACTCACAAAAATCTAGTAGATACTTGTTCGATAAATTTCCTCTCCCATCATAGTCATTATACCTTTGTAAGTCAGCATTTGCAAGTTTTGATTTATAGTCCTTATTGGAGCGAGCAAGACCACGAGATATTGACCATAAACCAGAGGAATGAACATTTTCATACATAAAGCAAGTATCAGAAAATAACCTGACCACCCTTCCATTGCCATCTAGAAATGGATGAATCCACGCTAAACGATGGTGTGAGGCAGCAATAGAAATAATGCGTCTAATTTTAGATTTATTTGAAATATCTGTAGGATTATAAAAATCTTCAAATTTTTTTGTGAATAAATGCAATGCTCTAGAATCTGGAGCAATGTGTCTCCCTACCTCTACTTCACAGGTTCTAAATTCGCCAGGCACAACCTCTTTCATTTCACCTTCTTTTGATTTAACAATTTTAAAGTCTTCTGGCAGGTAATCATAAAAAATTTTATGTATCTCTTTAAGGTATTGTTCCGAAGAGGGTATTATGTTAACATTGTTTTGGTTAAATTTTTCAGTAATAATTTTATGAACATTTACATGAGCATTTGCCTCCATTTGCAAGTTACGCTTGGCTTTATCGTCTGAATAATCCTTCTTTAGTGCTTTGTTTATATCAATGGGGTGCGTGTCATGCCCTTCAATCAAATTTGAATAATAACTATTCATTGGTCTCAAAAAATCTGCAATAGCGGCTCTGGTTATAGGGTTCATTGTACCAGATAATATTGCCGCTTTTTCTATTAACTCTATGGAAAGGGCTTGCAAGTTTCCAGAAGTATCTTCAGGAAACAAAGGTTCCATTGCAGTGGGAGAAGTATAAAATTTATCCATGCCTCTAAGGTACAAAAAAAATAGTAACAATTCCGATGGTTATTCCGTGAGTTATTTATATATTTAATAATGCATTACAATATAATTTTATACAGTTGTTCCGGTGGTTATTCCGATAGTTAATATAGAATTCCAAACAATATGGAAATAAGGCAATCCTTTTGCCTTATTTCTTCCCTCCCTCTGGCGCAAGGTGTGTCGTGAAGTAACAGATGTGAATTTGTTACATATTGTATAAAAGATGGTAGTAGGTCTACCAATGTCGTTGTGTAAGCGAAGGCATTAAACCGCCCCTCGGTGCTGTTTTGGTAACGAAATGGTATTGAACGGAAAGGGGAAAAGGTGGATAACATCCATCAGGTGCGA
>JAAFID010000086.1 GCA_013297765.1 Cytophagales bacterium
TTATATTGATAGCCAATATAGATAAGCCATTTTTTCTATGATTTTTGAAACAGAATACGTTAAAATTTTAAATAAAATAGATCTTATTTCGCCCAGTAAATATGGTAGTACCCGCAATTACGTAGATGGAGCAGTTACTTATATTTCACCCTATATTTCAAGGGGTATGCTGTCCACACGGCAAATATTTGTATCGCTTGCAACCAAAGGTTTCACCTGGCAAGAAGTGCGATATTTGGTACAGCAACTTGCATGGCGAGAATATTTTCAAAGAATATGGCAAGCAAAAAAAGAGGCTATAAATTTTGATATAAAGCAACCTCAAACCAATATAGCTCATAAATACATACCCACCGCCATTGTCAATGCAAAAACAGGAATCAATGCAATAGATAAAGCCATTCATTTACTTTATCAAACGGGCTATATGCACAACCACCTTCGGCTGTATGTAGCCTCTGTAGCCTGCAATATTGGACTATCATACTGGCAATTGCCAGCAAAGTGGATGTATTTCCATTTGCTTGATGCAGACTGGGCAAGCAATGCGTGCAGTTGGCAATGGGTGTGCGGTGCATTTAGTGCTAAAAAATATTATGCAAATCAAGACAATATTCATAAATATACACTCGATACGCAAAAGAATACTTTTTTAGATACAAGTTATGAAGCATTGCCACTACAGCCCATCCCATCGACCTTGATTGATGTTGCCGATATAGAACTAAAAACAATATTGCCTAAAAATCAACCCATACAAATCATCCTCCAACAGCCTATTTTTGTTTATAATGTTTATCAACTAGACCCAGAATGGCGTAAAAATGAAATTGCAAATCGTATATTGCTGCTAGAGCCTTCTCATTTTGAAAAATATCCAATGAGTGCCAAAACGATAGACTTCATTATCGCATTATCAAAAAATATAAAAGGAATACAAATACTCGTTTCTGAATTTGCTGATTTTAAAACCAAATATGCCTCGTGTAAAATTGTTTTTAAAGAACACCCCTTGTTTCAGCACTATGAAGGAATGTGCGATGCTAGAGATTGGATGTGCGAATCAGTTCAGGGATATCACCATTCGTTCTTTAATTTTTGGAAAAAATGTGAGCCAATGCTAATTCAAGATTTCGATTGCCTTAAAACAAATAAGGATGGCTTTCAGGAATAATATATAAATCAGATTCTTTAATATAATATCTGTTGCCTTCCCAATTTACAAGATACCAAATATCTTGCTTTCCAAACAACGTTATCCTATGCCCTTTGTTGGTAATTGTTTTTATTGCCGAGCTAGCAGAAGGCTCTTCCATAATCAAACAATAATTCTTCTTTATGATTGCTCTTGGAGGAATGAGACTATAGTTTGACACAAAATACAAAAACGCTAAAAAGAGCAAAAATAAAATAGGTCTAAAACTTAACCTTTGATTTTTTAATTTTTTCCAAATTAAGTTGGCACAGAAAAGTATGGATAAAATGATAAGGGCAATGAGGATAGTATCATAATATTGCTTGTAAACAGATATAAAATATTCAATATCGGAATATCGGTATCCTTGTAAGCCATATTCGTCAGATATAGATTCAATTTTTTTTAATACTTTTTTGGAAGGATGATGACGGTATAGAGTACATAAGTAATATAGTTGATTTGCTAAATCGCCTCTTTTGCCACTAATATATGCCATTTTTAAAAGCATATTGGGCGAATAAGTTTGAGAAGCATCAAAAATTTGAAAATAATAGTGGTAGGCTTCTTCCCATTTTTTTTGATTATACAATGAATCTCCTTTGATTATTAGATTATTAAAAGCTTTGCTGTAGTGAGGCATCAATGCGATGTGGAAAACAATTAAAAATATTTTACAGATATCTCGCCACATAGTTTGGTTTTAAAATTAATACGCTTACTTTTGCACTCGCAATTACGGAAAACATATCGCTAATTGCAAAGAAAAACAAGATTCCGTAGCTCAGTTGGTAGAGCAATACACTTTTAATGTATGGGTCCTGGGTTCGAATCCCAGCGGGATCACCACCAAGTCAAATAACTTTCTGTTGTTTGACTTTTTTTTGTGTTAAAATTTGCAAAATCTCTTTTATAGATAAAGCAATAATTAAACCTATGGATTCAGTTATTTTACAACCTTGTTTTTGTATATCACAAAGAAAATAAATTCAACCCCTCTTTCAACTTTTTAGCTTGATTCTTGATTTTTAAAAATCTTGTAACTTGAATTCTGCATTAAAAAAAAGAGCAAAAAAAAGCACGTATTTCTACGTGCTTAGCGGAATGGACGGGACTCGAACCCGCGACCTCCTGCGTGACAGGCAGGCGTTCTAACCAGCTGAACTACCACTCCGTCTATGCTTTACTTCTAAAGCGATGCAAAAGTAGGTTTAATTAAATTAGGATGCAAATAGTATTTGTAAATAAATTAAAAAAGTTTTCTACAAGCGGTAAATACTTTTGTGCTATTTGGCATTTTTTCCACTTTATATTTTTCCATTGGTAATAATTGATAAATTTGTATCAAAACCAATTTCAATATTACTTTTAAAAAATGAATTATTTGGATTTTGAAAAACCGATTGCAGACTTGGAATCTAAACTTTCCGATATGCAACAACTAGCCATAGAAAACGATGTAGATGTTACAGATGCTGTAAAGTCGCTTGAAGATAAGATCAAAACATTGAAAAAAGAAACCTATCAAAACTTGACCCGCTGGCAAAGAGTTCAAGTTTCTCGACATCCCGACCGCCCCTATACACTGGATTATATCGAATACATTGCCGATAAATTTATAGAGCTACATGGAGACCGTGCCGTAAAGGATGATAAGGCCATGATAGGTGGCTTGGCAGAGATAGACGGTCAATCGGTCATGATTATTGGACATCAAAAAGGTAGAAATACCAAACAAAGGCAATACCGCAATTTTGGTATGGCCAATCCCGATGGATACCGCAAGGCATTGAGGTTAATGAAAATGGCTGAAAAATTCAATGTCCCCATTGTTACTTTTATTGATACTCCTGGAGCATTCCCAGGATTAGAGGCCGAAGAACGTGGTCAGGCAGAGGCAATTGCTAAAAATCTAAAAGAAATGTTTCTGTTGAAAGTGCCAGTAATTTGTATTGTAATAGGAGAGGGAGCCTCGGGTGGGGCACTAGGTATAGGTATTGGCGACAAGGTATTTATGCTAGAAAATACTTGGTATTCTGTTATTTCTCCTGAATCATGTTCCTCTATATTATGGCGTAGCTGGGATTACAAAGAGCAGGCTGCCGAAGCATTGAAATTGACCGCTTCAGATATGCTCAAATTTGGCTTGATAGATGAAATAGTGAAAGAACCATTGGGGGGGGCACATATAGAGCCTGTACTTATGGCAAAAAAAATAAAGAAAACAATATTGGATACCTTAAAACAGCTAACAGAATTAAACCCAGAAGAACGAATGAATTTGAGAATAGATAAATTTTCAAAAATGGGTGTAGTAGTAAATGGTTAATTTTTAATATTAAAGTAATACAATAGCAGCATAGCATGGCAAATACATCAGATTTATCAAAGGGAGTATTTATAAGATTTAACAATGAATTGGTGGTCGTGACCGAAGTGGAGCACCGCACCCCAGGCAACCTTCGTGCTTTTTACCAAGCAAAAATGCGTAATGTAAAAACAGGCAAATTTGTAGAATATAGATTTCGCTCGGGCGAAGAAGTTACCTTGGTAAGGGTAGATGTGAAAGAAATGCAATACCTGTATAAAGAAAATGAATCGCTGGTATTGATGGACAATGAAACTTACGAGCAAGTCAATGTGCCAGAAATATTGTTTGGCGATAGCTTGATGTTTCTAAAAGAAGGCATGAATGTAAAAGTATCGTTTGATGATACCACTGCTGTATATGCCGAACCACCAAATACGGTAGAGCTAGAAATAGCCTACACCGAACCAGGAATAAGAGGAGACACAGCCACCAAAACCTTAAAAAAAGCTACCATGGAAACAGGAGCTATTGTAAACGTGCCTTTGTTTGTAGAAATAGGCGAGCGTATCAAAATAGATGCACGTACTGGCGAATACATGGAACGGGTCAAATAGTTATTTTTTTAAATAAAAGTGTTTTTTTGAACTTGTTTATTTAAAAATTAAGATAATAATGATAACATTGCACTTATTACAGATATATAATTGATAATTCTTTAGAATACTAAAATGAAGTAGCTAAATAACTTTATTCTTTTTGTATTTTTGTAAGGTTCTTTTTTTCAAACTAAATAACAATAACATACTTTATGGCATTTGATTTTGACATGATTAAAGCTGTCTATGCTGGATACGCCAGTAAAATAGACGCAGCAAGAAAAGTAGTAGGAAAGCCACTTACACTTACCGAAAAAATATTATATGCCCACTTGTACGAAGGCAATGCGACTGCTGCGTACGAGCGTGGTAAAACTTATGTTGATTTTAGACCAGACCGTGTAGCCATGCAAGATGCCACTGCACAGATGGCGTTGTTGCAATTTATGACGGCAGGCAAGCCCAAAGTAGCTGTACCATCTACCGTACATTGCGACCATTTGATACAGGCTAAAGTAGGTGCAGACGCAGACTTAATCACTGCAAATAATACCAATAAAGAAGTATATGATTTTTTAGCTTCCGTTTCTAACAAATTTGGTTTAGGATTTTGGAAAGCAGGTGCAGGAATTATTCACCAAGTAGTGATTGAAAATTATGCTTTCCCTGGGGGAATGATGATAGGTACAGATTCTCACACGCCCAATGCTGGTGGCCTAGGTATGATAGCCATAGGTGTAGGTGGTGCTGATGCAGTAGATGTAATGGCAGGAATGCCTTGGGAATTAAAATTCCCAAAACTAATAGGCATTAAACTTACAGGTAAGCTTAGCGGATGGACTTCTGCAAAAGATGTAATATTAAAAGTAGCTGGAATACTTACTGTAGAAGGTGGTACAGGATACATAGTAGAATATTTTGGCGACGGTGCAGAAAGCCTTTCTGCTACAGGCAAAGGAACAATTTGCAATATGGGTGCAGAGATTGGAGCAACCACTTCTTTGTTTCCATTCGATTTTAAAATGAAAGCATATTTAGAATCTACTGATAGAGCAGACGTTGCGGCAGCAGCGGCAGAAGTGTCAAGCTACCTGAAAGCTGATGACGAAGTGTATGCCGATCCTAAAAAGTATTATGATCAATTGATCGAAATCAATCTATCAGAATTAGAGCCACAAATCAACGGGCCATTCTCACCAGATTTGGCTTGGCCAATTTCTAAATTTGCAGCTGCGGTAAAAGAAAAAGGTTGGCCTGCAAAATTAGAAGTAGGTTTGATTGGTTCATGCACCAACTCTTCTTATGAAGACATGACCCGTGCAGCCTCTGTTGCTGACCAAGCAGCGAACAAAAAACTGAAAGCCAAGTCAGAATTTACCATTACTCCAGGTTCAGAGCAAGTACGCTTTACTGCTGAACGTGACGGTGTACTTAGCAGTTTTGATAAAATAGGTGGTGTAGTACTTGCCAATGCTTGCGGTCCTTGTATAGGGCAGTGGGCTAGACATGGAGCTGAAAAAGGCGAGAAAAATTCCATCATTACTTCTTTCAATAGAAATTTTAAAAGCCGTGCCGATGGTAACCCCAATACACACGCTTTTGTAGCCTCGCCAGAAATAGTGACTGCTCTTGCAATTGCTGGCGATTTGACATTTAACCCATTGACAGATACACTTCTCAATGAAGATGGTGTGGCTGTGAAATTGGACGAGCCAAAAGGTATAGAATTGCCAATGAAAGGCTTTGCAGTAGAAGATGCAGGTTTTCAAGCACCAGCCGAAGATGGCAGTAAAGTATCTGTGGTAGTTTCTGAAACATCTGATCGCTTGCAATTGCTTGCTCCTTTCAAATCATGGGAAGGCAGCGATATCAAAGGTTTGAAACTTTTGATTAAAGCAAAAGGCAAATGTACTACTGACCATATTTCTATGGCCGGACCTTGGTTGAAATATAGAGGACACCTCGACAATATTTCCAACAATATGTTGATTGGTGCCATGAACTTTGCCAATGAAAAAGCAAACACTGTGAAAAACCAATTGACTGGTGAGTACAGCGAAGTTCCTAAGGTTCAACGTGCTTACAAAGCTGCTGGCATAGGTTCTATAGTAGTTGGCGATGCCAATTATGGTGAAGGTTCTTCTAGAGAGCATGCCGCCATGGAGCCACGTTTCTTAGGTGTAAGGGCAATATTGGTAAAATCATTTGCCCGTATTCACGAAACCAACCTGAAAAAACAAGGGATGTTGGCATTGACTTTTGCTGTACCTGCCGACTATGACAAGGTTCAAGAAGATGACCAAATCGACATAGTAGGTTTAACTACCTTTGCCCCTGGCGTTCCACTTACCGTAGTGCTAAACCACAAAGATGGTAGCAAAGACGAAATAAAAGTAAACCACACCTACAACCAAGGCCAAATAGAATGGTTCAAAGCTGGATCTGCATTGAACTTGATTGGTAAAATGGCATAAGGTTTTTTTCTAATTTATTAATACGAAGCCACTCTAGGAATAGGGTGGCTTTTTGTTATGTAATAATAAAGTGGAATGTATAAATTGGAAAGAAAGGATAAAAAGTGTATTTATGTATCTGAATAAATGATGGATAAGGATAAGAATATAAAATAAACGAAATTAGTATATCGGAAGATTTTGACATGCTTGAGAAGGGTAAGCGTTGGCAGCATGGCAATGACATATAACAACAGACAAAATAAACTATGGACGTAAAAATATTTAAAGCATTTTATAAACGATTACTTTTGTAATTTCACATTCTTTTAACCGCAAATCTATTTTGCTTTAACTTTAATTAGGGTCAATCGTTGTGAAGTGCGTTTAAAAAAATTAATTTGCGTACTGTCACAATTAAAAGCTACAATATGTCGAAACAAAACATACATATAGCTATGGGTAGCCTTGCTTACGCCATAGCCAAAGCCGATGGGGTAATTCAACTAGAAGAAATTGCCACCATAAAAAAACTCGCTTTGGAAGAATTTGAAGTGGAAGATGTAGATTCTGAGTGGATTGAAAAAATGTTTAAAAAGCTAGAGCGAGACAATATTACCATAGAAGATGCCTACAACTATGCCATAGATACACTAGAGGCAAATCGGTACGATTTTGATTTTGACCTAGTGATGAAAAATAAATGCATCAAATTTATGAGCCGCATTGCCGATGCATTTGCCGATACCTCTCTTGCAGAGCAAGCCATTATAGAAAAATTTAACCAAGATGTGAGACGTTTTTTTTAATAAACATTTCACCTCAAATAGATTTTAACACATAGCAATGACAGAATTAGGCAGGTTGAACACGCTAGAAGTACTGCGTATAGTCGACTTTGGAAGTTACCTTCAATCAGATTTGGGCGATATACTGCTGCCTAAAAAATACATGAACCCTGAGACCCAAGTAGGTGATAGGGTAGAGGTGTTTTTGTACAAAGATTCAGAAGATAGATTAATCGCTACCAACCTTACACCCAATGGCATGGTAGGCGACTATGCAGTAATGCTTTGCAAAGTCGATTCTGAAATAGGGGCATTTATGGACTGGGGGCTTGAGAAAGATTTGATGGTACCACATGCCGAGCAGCATAGACGCATGCGTAGCGGCGAAAAATATGTGGTAAAAATATGTATTGATCCACGTACCGAACGTATTTTTGGCACCAGTCGCATTGCAGCTTTTTTGCATAAAGACCAACAACAAACTTTGCAACCAGGTCAAGAGGTAGATTTGCTGATTTATGAAACTACCGACCTAGGCTACATGGCACTGATAGATGAAAAGTACAGAGGAATATTGTACAAAAATGAAGTATTTAAAAAACTAGAAGTAGGCGACAAGTTGCAAGGCTTTATTAAAAAAGTTAGAGACGACGATAAAATAGACCTTACCCTAGAAAAATTTGGCTACTCGAAAGTGCGAGATGCCAAAACAATCGTATGGGAAACCTTGCTACAAAAAGGCGGCGAAATGCCATTTTCAGACAAAAGTAGTCCTGATGAAATAAAAGAGCATTTTCAGATGAGCAAAGGCGTATTCAAAGATGCCCTAGGAGCATTGTTCAAAGAAAGAAAAATAAAAATTGAAGCCAATAAAGTTACTGCTTTAGTTTAATTAAAATTATTTTTGAATTGATACCACCAGCCCAGCTGCCCGATGCTGCAAAGAAAGTACAAGGAGCAACGGAACAGTTTTTTAGAAAAATAAAAAAGCAAAAGCCCAAAGACCTAGACGTGCAAATGCAGCATTTGCACGAGCAAGTTTTTGAAAATACAGATTGCCTCACCTGTGCCAATTGCTGTAAAACTACCAGCCCTATCTTTTATCAAAAAGACATAGAGCGAGCAGCGAAAAAATTACGATTATCGGCACAGCAGTTTATTGAAAAATATTTACATGTAGATGCCGACAAAGACTATGTGCTGAACAGTGCACCATGCCCGTTTTTAGATAGTGAAAATTATTGCCAAATATACGCAGACCGCCCCAATGCTTGCCGAGAATACCCACATACCGACAGAAAACGATTTTTTCAAATCACAGATTTGACCTTGAAAAATACTTTTATTTGCCCCGCAGCTTTTGAGATTGTTGAGCGGTTGAAAAAAGTTTATACCAAAATTTAAGCGAATACAAAATTCAATTCCGTTTTTGAAAAAATTACGGTTTATAATATTCGACGTTTACACAAATTTTTAATACCTTTGCAGTTCGTTAAAAAAATAACGGGTCTTCAAATGTGTTGTTTGAAGATTATACTTCACAAAAATCGACGCCATCGCTCTAGTGTCGATGTATCTCAGAGCTATTACAAATTATGTTAACACCTATTGAAGATTTCGATTGGGACAATACCGGTAAAGGTGGTGGAAGTTCTTACTCAGCAGCAGTAAAAGCTGAAATGGAAACCATGTACGAAGGTACACTTACCGAAGTAGCAGAAAAACAAGTAATCACAGGAAGTGTGGTTGGGCTTACAAACAAAGATGTGATTTTAAATATCGGATTCAAATCTGATGGATTGATTCCATTGTCAGAGTTTCGTGATATTGAAAATTTGAAAATTGGCGATACAGTAGATGTATATGTTGAAGATAGAGAAGATGCCAATGGCCAATTAATTCTTTCTAGAAAGAAAGCCAAAATAGTGAAAGCTTGGGACAATGTGAAAGAAGCATTAGATCAAGACTTGATTATTGAAGGTATGGTGAAAAGAAGAACTAAAGGAGGATTGATAGTAGATGTGTACGGCATCGAAGCATTCTTGCCAGGTTCTCAAATAGATGTGAAACCAATACGTGATTTTGATGTATTCGTAGGTAAGAAAATGGAAGTGAAAGTTGTGAAAATCAACTATACCAACGACAACGTAGTGGTATCTCACAAAGTGCTTATTGAGAAAGACATTGAAAAACAAAAAGCAGTAATCTTGAACAACCTTGAAAAAGGTCAAGTACTAGAAGGTGTGATTAAAAACATGACCAACTTTGGTGTGTTTATCGACCTAGGAGGTGTAGATGGTTTGCTACATATTACCGACATTTCATGGGGACGTATCAACCACCCAGAAGAGGTGTTGAAACTAGATCAGAAAGTGAACATAGTGGTATTGGATTTCGACGACGAGAAGAAACGTATATCGCTAGGTATGAAACAACTTACTCCACATCCATGGGAAGCTCTTTCTCAAGACATCATAGTAGGTAGCAAAATTAAAGGTAAAATAGTAAACGTTGCAGATTACGGTGCATTCCTTGAAATACTTACAGGCGTTGAAGGTTTGATTCACGTATCTGAAATGTCTTGGTCTCAACATTTGAGAAATCCTCAAGATTTCATTAAAGTAGGTGACGAATTGGAAGCACTAGTACTTACTATTGACCGTGACGACAGAAAAATGTCATTAGGCATTAAACAACTTTCTGAAGATCCATGGACTAAAGCAGAAACAATTACCAAATATGCTGTTGGTAGCAAACATTCTGGTGTAGTAAGAAACTTGACCAACTTTGGTTTGTTTATAGAATTGGAAGAAGGCATTGACGGTTTGGTACACGTATCAGACTTATCTTGGACCAAGAAAATTAAACACCCATCAGAGTTTGTAAAAGTAGGCGATAAACTAGATGTATTAGTGCTTGAATTAGATTCTGAAAACAGAAGATTAGCATTAGGCCACAAACAACTAGAAGAAAATCCTTGGAATACTTTCGAGACTATCTTCACCGTCGGTTCTGACCATAAAGGTTCTATCATTTCTAAAAATGATAAAGGTGCTGTGGTAGAATTGCCTTATGGTATCGAAGGTTTTGCGATGAACAAGCAATTGATTAAGCAAGACGGTAAGAATGCTGAAAATGGCGAATCACTTGACTTCCGTGTAGTAGAATTCTCTAAAGACGATAAGAAAATATTGTTGTCTCATACAAGAATATTTACAGAAGCACCAGAAGATGAGGCCCCTAAAAAAGCTGCTAAATCGGCAACTGCTGCTACAGGTGGAACTGCAAAAGCCAAGGTGGAAAAACCTGTAGAAAAATCTACCTTAGGCGATATTGCTGCACTTTCTGCTTTAAAAGATTCTTACGACGAATCTGATGCTGCTGCTGAAAAGCCTAAAAAGGCTAAAGCCAAAAAATCAGAAGCGAAAGAAGAGAGCGAAGCAGGTGAATAATATAAATTGATTTGATTTTAATAAAAAAGAAAGTGTCCAAAAGGCACTTTCTTTTTTTTATATAATTTGTATAATAATAAAATTAGCTTACTTTTGTAACTCAATAAGGTCGCGTGGCCGAGCGGTTAGGCTGAGGTCTGCAAAACCTCCTACAGCGGTTCAAATCCGCTCGCGACCTCATTTTTTTCCATCACTTCCCATTTTATTTCATAAATTTTGTTTAGTGATGGCATAGGTTTATTTCAATATACTTTGGTATATCGTTCATTGATAATATGGGGCCGACCGGAATTGACAGGCTGAGTTGTTACGAATATAAGCATGCAGGCTCATGGGATGAGAGCCTTGAAAGACAGTTCCACAAATTAATTGGCGAAAATTCTTACGCCATGGCTGCTTAATCTGACTTAAAGTTAGGTTAGCTTGGTTCCAATAAGATTGGAACGGCCATCATCTCTTTGCACTACCGTACTGCTAGGGCAAAATACGAGGTGTCGAAATACAGTACTAGCCGAGAAGCGTTGCGATACTTTGGCGAAATTTTAGCAAATAAGGCATAGCTTGGTGGCTCACAACCTGGTTATACTCGAAAATCAATGATGAGATAAGCATGTAGAAAATTCGATAGTTACCTTCTCTGGACGAGGGTTCAAATCCCTCCGGCTCCACTTTTTTAGCTTTTTAGTTTACTGATTTTTTTATTTATAAATTCTCTGACAATAATTTTACTTTATATGGCCCACCGCTTATTGGACTTTAAAATTCAATCTTTTAAATTTTTTATTTTAAAAAATTAATATTGATTATCAATGGTAAACATTAAATATATGGAAAAATTTGGAATCAGATTCCAAATTTTTCCATATATTTGAGGTATGATACAGCGAGTAGCCAAAGACAAATTATTAGATTTAGCTTCCAAATTCAAAGCCATTGCCGTTACAGGGGCACGGCAGACAGGGAAAACTACGCTTGTAAAGCAGGTGTTTAAAGGGAAACCCTACGTTTCCTTAGAAAATCTTGATATGCGTAATTTTGCATTGGAAGATCCTCGTGGGTTTTTAGCTTCATATCCTCAAGGAGCAATACTGGACGAGGTGCAACGTACACCGAACTTATTTTCTTATTTGCAAGAAATCTTAGATAACTCTGAAATCAAGGGTCTATTTATACTTTCTGGCTCCAATAATTTCTTGCTACAACAATCCATATCGCAAACACTTGCAGGAAGGGTGGGATATATCAATTTATTACCGTTTTCAATTGCTGAGTTAGATAAAGCTAAATTATTGCCGGAAAATGATGATGAACTGATGTTTAAAGGTTTTTATCCTCCCATTTATGATCAAGATATTCCGCCTAGCGACTGGTGTCCTAATTATATTACTACTTATACTGAAAAAGTTAGACACATAAAAAATATTACCGACATAAATTCATTTGAAAGATTTATGAGGTTGCTAGCAATTCGTGCAGCACAAGAACTTAACGCTAGTTCAATGGCCATAGAAATTGGAGTCAATGTGAAAACAATTCAATCATGGATTGGCATATTGGAAAGTAGTTTTATTATCTATTTGTTAAAACCTCATCATAAAAACTTTAATAAAACACTGGTAAAAAGACCCAAAATATATTTTTACGATACCGCATTAATCTGTTCTTTAATTGGAATTCAAAATACCACTCAATTAAATACACATCCCAGTCGTGGGGCTATATTTGAGAGTATGGTAATTACAGAATTGGTTAAGAAAAGAACTAATCTAGGTTTACCCATAAATTTGTTTTACTGGAGAGACAAGACGGGGCATGAAATAGATATTATCGTGGATAGTGCGGGTAAATTATTGCCAATAGAAATAAAATCAGGTAAAACGATTAGTAATGAGTTTTTTAAAAACATTAATTATTGGAGCAATTTGAGCGGTGAAAAAGAATCAATTTTACTGTATGCAGGCGAGCAACACCAGAAATGGAGTACAGGTAAAGAGGCAATTAACTGGAGAACGTTAATTAATCGTGATATATAATTTTGCTCTTGGTATAGTTATCACATTATGAGTTGATTAATATATTGTATGATGATTAAAATATATCACCGCTAAAATTTAATATATTCTAATAATCTAATTAATTTTAAACCTCTAAAAATTAAAAAATTTAAGGGACTAAGATTTTCATCAAAATTATAATTTCTATAAAATGTCAGAAGTAAAAACATACGCAGAGCTAGATAAGATAGCGGCTCAGGTAAGAAGAGATATTGTAAGAATGGTTCATGGCTCTGGCAACGGGCATCCAGGTGGTGCATTGGGTTGTGCCGATTTGTTGGTATTGCTTTATTTTAAGACCATGAAGCATAATTCAAAATTTAATATGGATGCCATTGGTGAAGATGTGTTTTTACTTTCCAATGGACATATATCGGCAGTACTCTACAGTGTATTGGCGAGAAGCGGTTATTTTCCAGTTTCAGAATTGGCTTCACATCGTAAATTAAACTCTCGGTTGCAAGGGCATCCTACACCACACGAGCATTTGGAAGGGGTACGTATGGCATCAGGTTCACTAGGTCAAGGTTTGTCGGTAGGTGCAGGTATTGCAGCTGCTAAGAAATTGAACAACGACGACCGTTTTGTATATGTATTGATGGGCGATGGTGAGCAACAAGAAGGGCAAATATGGGAAGCTGCCATGTATGCACCGCATAACAAACTAGACAATTTGATAGCCATAGTAGATGTAAATGGACAACAAATTGATGGCCCTACTGATAAAATATGTTCCCTATTAGATTTGTCTGCTAAATACAAGGCTTTTGGATGGAACGTGATAGAATGCGATGGTCACAATATGGAGCAACTAGACATGGCAATTCAAAAAGCCCAATCTAGCAAAGGCACAGGTACACCCACAGCGATTATGATGATGACCCAAATGGGAATGGGTGTTGATTTTATGATGGGTTCGCACAAATGGCATGGCATAGCACCAAACGATGAACAATTGGC
>JAAFID010000087.1 GCA_013297765.1 Cytophagales bacterium
AGAGCATATATTCAACGACAATTTGATTCAAAAAACCAATGCTAGAAATTATGCTTTGAATGAACTAAATATTCATAAAATTTTAAAGAGATTTGAAACTAGATTAACTAGTATTGGTGGCCTAAATTAAGATTTTAAACATTGTAATATAGAAAATTAATTCAGTAAGACACGATTAAATTGGGCGAATTGAAGCATCTAATAAATTCAAATTAGAAATGTAATCGAGATGTATAAATCTATTCTTGTTATTAAAATACTGACTTTTACTCAATCACAATTTTCTTCATTGCCTCCCGACCATAAAACACTGGGAAATACATTAGTTCAATTTTAGATGGATTCAACGTATATTTTCCTGTAAATCTTGGTTCTAAATTTATTTTGTAGGTATGCGATCCTTCGCTCATTTTTTCCACAAAAATGGACGTTTTGTGTTTGAAGTATTCTCTATGAATTTCTTCACCATAGCTTATCATTCTTTCATTGTTGCCATACGAGCAACCCGCTGGAATAGGTACTTCAATCATAATGTAGTCAAAGGATTGCTTGCTTCTTACTTGTATGGTCATGGTGATGGCTTCACCCGCAGTTAATTCATCCAATCTTTTGCCATTTTTATTCTCGAAAGAGGTAGAAATCAAAAAGTCTTTTTCATTTTTGATAGGATTTTTATTCCATTGTCGAGTATAAACACTTAAAAACATAGGTGCTTTTCCTTTTTTTACAATTTCGATTTTAGAAGCATTGCGAAATTTTCTGTGGTAAGGAAAAGAGATTATTGAATCTTTCACATCTCCTTTTATCACGATAGAAGATTTCACCTCGTTTGGTTTATTTGCTTTCAACACATCCAACAATATAGTTTCGATAATGGAAGCTGATTCATAGGTGTTTCGCCAGCCAGTAGAAGTTCGGCTTTCGAAAAAATACTGTCTGATTTTTCTTAAAGTCACGTCGGTGCTGTCGTGTTTTTTAAAAATTTTGTAAACTTCTAAAGTGATAGGAACTGAATTGTCGTACCAGCTATAGTTCACTTCGCCCCAATAGTTTGCACCAAAAATTGTTTCTTTTTTATTTTCTTTCAAGAATGTCAAATTATAGGGCAATCCTAACTTTTGCTTTAGGGAAATAACCTTCAAACTTTGATGCATTGATAATGGTAATGTATCGAATCGGCTGAGGTATTTTGCATAATTGAGTTTTGTACCTAAATCTGCCATACTATTTAAGGACACTAAAAGTGCATCGTTATCATGGGCATCGAGTAAGTGTGGTAGAACTTCTTTTGTCTTGTCGAAAAATGGCATTTTATAACCCATTGTTTCAGCTTTAGACAATGCTTTAAATACATAAGCGGTCATTCTAAAATTGGTGTTGCCAGCTTTCCACCAGCCCCAAGTGCCGTCTTGGTGCTGTGCATCTTTTAGTCTTTGAATTAATTTTAGTATCTCTTGCTGATATTTGAATTTTTCATCCAATGCTGTACAAATAATTTTTTCTTGAAGGCATGCCAATAGTTTTGAGGACAATTGCTCTGCACACAAATATTCATAATTTCGCACCCGATTTATCTCTTCACGTAAAACCTTGATTGGATTATCTACGGCTGAAATTTCCATATTCCCACCGTATTTGCTAGCATCTATTGTAAACGTGGTGTCCTTGTCGAGTACCATGAATTCGCCTTTCGTTTCTTCTACACCTATGGGAAAAACTGGAATTTTTCTTAATTCACCATCTTGATATTTGCCATATTTTAAATTAAAATTGATGTTCAAGGTATCTTTTTTATTGCCTGCGG
This sequence comes from Cytophagales bacterium, assembly GCA_013297765.1. GTDB lineage: Bacteria > Bacteroidota > Bacteroidia > Cytophagales > Cytophagaceae > REBA01. The sequence continues at coordinate 1,805 of JAAFID010000087.1, forward strand.
TGACTTTATGGTAAACATTATGTACCCCAACCAATGCAATATTAGCCGTGTCAGCTGCGGTGCTGTCGATAGATATCGAGGTTTTTATATTGACGGTATCACCCGTATAATTAGAAACTTTGCCAATGAGCATTGCTTCATCGCCATAAATGAGGAATCTAGGGGAAGCTAGTTCTGCCATTAATGGTTTGAATGCCAGAGTGGTCTGCTGCACACTTCCTGACTTCTTTTTAAAATCAACCGCCAACACGTGGGTGTTCCAACTGGTGATATTGCCAGGGAATGTAACTTTAAATTTGGCTTCACCTTTTTTATCCGTTACCAAATTTGGAGACCAATATCCATAATCTTTAAAATCGGAACGGATCCCTGCAGGAATAGACTGCAAGTCGGGCATGGAATCTTTGACTGCAGTCTGAATATTAGATTTGTTTGGAGGTCTCTTTCCTCCACCATTTTTGGTAGTAATTAGCACAACGCCATTGGCGCCACGTGAACCATACATTGAAGTTGCAGAAGCATCTTTTAGTACTTCCATGGAAATAATATCACTAGGGTTGATCAAATTAAGTTGACTTGTGGTAATGACAACTCCATCGAGGACGTACAAAGGTTCGCTTCCGTTTGCTGAACCCACGCCTCTTATTCTAACTGAGGAGGAGGTGCCAGGTGCCCCTGATATCTGAACTCCTGTGCTTCGTCCTTGTAGTGCATTTGACAATTTCATTTCTTTACTACTTACAGACCTTAAACTTTCTGTAACCCTAGCTTTTGCATAGCCTATACTCACAACATCTTCTAAAACCTCGGAATCTTCATCCATTTTTACGTCGACCCTGTTTTGCCCTTTTATTGGAACTGAAATGCTTTTATTACCGAGAAAGGAAAATCTAAGTGTTGAATTAGGCTTAACTTCAAGAGCATATTCCCCATCCATATCTGTAACTGTACCATTACCCTCTTGAATATCTTCTACTGTTGCTCCAATAATTGGCTCACCAGATAAATCCAAAACCCTTCCACTAACAATATGAATGCTGCGATTACCTTTTTTAACAGCATCCAAATACATTTTTCTCTCAATGCTCGAGCTTACGTCGCCAAGTAAACAAGATATCTTAAAATGTTTTAAAAATACTTCAATGGGTACTGAATCATTTTTGCTTTCATTTACTCTTAGGAAGTTTGTCCCATTTAATTTTATGCTTACAGAATCTACCATTTGACTGGTACCATCGGTGTATATAAATCCTATTTTATAATGTCCTGGCTGTAGATTACATAATGTGTTATTGTAGGCAGTAAGCACATAGTAACAACGGCTGGACAAATGGGTTAGTAGTATGAATTTGCTTCTTTTATTTTCAGGAAGTTCGTAAATGAGTTTGCCTTTACAAGAATTTTCATTGTAATTATTTGTATATAAATCACCTGTTCTAAATTTTTGTAGGAAATTAAAAATGGAGTCTAACTTTAGTTGACTTTTATCTCGTTCAATTATCAAATCTCTTTGTTGCAATACTCTATCATTGAAATTGAGGTTAACATAGCTTCTATTAGCAAAGGGTTTCGCTATATTCCATAAGTCAGCGCTTTTCATTTTTAGATAATCTTTATCAAAATAATAAGCAAAACCTGGCTCGAACATAAATTTTTTTGAATGGCCATCAAATGTTCTTAAGTACTGCAAGGTCGAATAAATAGGGAATGGACCCATTAGTTTAAATTCGGTTCTATAAAAATTGTCACTTGTTATTTGCAGTGAATTTCTTTGCAAGACATACTCTTGAGATTCGGATGGTAAATTTGTGTTTCCAAGAATCAATATATGATTCTCTAAAATTTCTTTCTCTACGGGAGTAAATTGGGGAGTAAGCAACTTTTTACCACAATTAACAGGTAAACTGTCGAGGTCTAAACTAAATATGAGTTTTTGTCCTTCTTTTATCAATACTAAATCTAAGGTCAGTAGACGGTCAAAGACTCTTAATTTGATTTGGTGATAGCCAGCACTTGCACTAAAAGAATTTGTTTTTACAGTGTTCGTTTTGTCATAATAAACCAATTCGTTGTCGCAATAAATCAACGATATATTTTGTGGTATTCCTTTCCGTATGACGTAAGGAGAGAATTGAGAAATAGAATCTTCTGTAAAATTGTACTGTTGAAACAGATTCTTGCCAGGAAAAAGAAAATGATAATATACATTGGTATCGACATGCGTTTTTTCTTGTAAACCCAGTGAATTTATAAAAGCTAGATTTTTAGGATTGCGTGTTTTTATGGAACTAAATCTATTGTACACCAGTTTTTCCTTGCCAATTCTTTCTGGAAAAGTAGGAAGAAGTGGAATGTTGGACTTTTTAAATTGACTGCTCACACTAAAGGCGGTTAAATTTGCCTTTTGCACTGGTCTGTTTTTATAATCTGTCACTTTGATGTTTACTTCTGAACTTTGCCCAGGATACACCACGTAAGGCTGATTTAGCGATACGTTCAATTGTTTTTTATATTCAAAATATTGAAAATTTTCATCTGCCGATTTTCCGCCCCACACATATTGGATTGAAGTGGTATAAATTCCATTTTTTACTGGCAAAATTTTGGTGAGTGAATCAGCAAAGCCTCTAACAATTTCTCGATTTCCATTGTAAATAAAATATTTAACCTTTAGCTTTCGGGGATTGTTGAGCTTTAGAATAATTGAATCATTGGTTTTAGTATAGCCACAACTCACATACGAAGGACTTTCTGCAATCACTGTCGAAGTGACCGCAGAGTCAGTTATAAATTTATATTGCAAGGCTAATGGCTGGGGTATCGCACGGTAAGGAAATTCAATATTTAAGGTATCTGTCCCAATTTTATTTGCATATTTTATGATCAGTTTACCTTTTTTGGGCTTCTTTATATTCCACTCAAGATATTCCGCTAGTAAAGAATCTGGATTTACCTCCACCAGAATTCTCTTTTCATCAGGCATTATTTCGAAGGTTGCGTTTTGCACTTGCAGTTCGTTGCTGCTATTTAAAAAAGACGCTTTTAAACTTAGCGTCAACTGCACTCCTTTAGGAATAAGCGAATCGGGAAGTACAATGTTTGTTTCACCTACCAAATCAAGCTTTCTCTCCACTTCCCAAATTTTATCAGGTACGTAAACATGATCATGCTTATATTCATCTATTTTTTCAGTTTGAATTTGAATTTTCACTTTTCCATCCATCATATTTTTGCCATAAGAATTTAAACCTTGAGCATAAATATTTACTGGTTCGCCTAGGTAGAATTTATTCTTAGCTACCCGTAGCGTGTAGTTTACAAAATCTAATTCATAATCTTCCAATGCAAAAGTATTTTGGGAAATAATCTTTTTCCCACGCATGAGCATCAGCTCATAAGATTTGTTCAGCATCAAAGAATCAGGCAAAATAAATTCGTGTACGTAAGCGCCAGGGCTCACTGGTTTCAAAGTTTTCAACAACACTTTTTCATTGAGCCTCCCATACATTGGTTTGTAATACGCATCAAGATGTTGTTTGTAGGCCTTGCCATTATTTGTAAGTACTAAGGCTTTAAACCTTACGGTATCCTTTGGCAAATATTTGGGCTTGTTGAAAACAAGATATCCTTTGGATTGGCTCTTAATATTGCTTTTACCTCCTTGAAAATTCCTCACTGCTCTTACGATGTTATGAATAGGAGATAAAAAGGAACGTGGAGATTTAATTCCCCTTACCACATATCTAAATGGCCACATTATGTACTTAATGGGCGCTTTGTACGACAACAAAACTAACTTTCGAGATAGCTTACCATTATTGTTTACACTTTCTCTTTCAAGTATGAAATAGGATGCATGACCTCGCAAATACACACTCATCATTCCTTTTCGGCTAGCGTACTTTAATCTATAGGTCTGTGTTTTTTTGTCATACGGTAGCTTTTTATGTTTCACATATACTTTGGCATCATCGCACTCTTTGCCGGTACTATCATAAACTACCACAATCAAATCTCTTTCATTATTTAGGACTTTAATGTCTGCATTGTTAAAAGATGCCAGCTCAATTTCGGCTTTTTCATCTACTCCTTTTACATATAAGTAGTGCCCAGTAGGCAAGATCTTGTTGGCTTTTGGGAAATCATCAACCTTAAAAGAATCGATAAGTGTTGAAAAATCTTCAGGGATATATTTCGGAAATCTTTTTGTAAAAACTCTTTCAGCTAAATCATCGCTGGCTTTAAAAATATAGGTATAATGGCTTCCCCTTTTTGAATTAGCAATATGCTGGGCCTTGGAAAAGGAAGTTAATTGCAGTAAAATAAGTATGGTAAAAATGATTCTCATAGAAAGATAGGTAAAAGATAAATTTAATAAAAAATGCACGGATGTCGAGTTTGTTTTTAATAATTTACCTCTCAATCAATTTTACCTATTAAAATATTTTCTTTTCTAACAACAATTACTTTTCGCTGGAGCATTTTAAAATAAAAATCATAAAATGTATATATTGAAATGAAAACTTTAAGTCATCAATAAGCTTATAAAAAAAAACAAAATAAATGAATAACAATATTTTAATACTAAATGCCTCTATAGTCAATGAAGGCAAGCAAATAGAAAGCGATATGCTCATTGCTGATGGGAAAATACAAAGGATAGAAAACAACCTGTCTGGTTTGCAAGCTGCCACTGTAATAGATGCTAAGGGGCAAAAAATAATTCCAGGAATAATAGACGACCAAGTGCATTTTAGAGAGCCGGGGCTTACGGCAAAGGGCAACATCTATTCAGAATCCAAGGCGGCTGTAGCTGGTGGTATCACTACTTTTATGGAAATGCCAAATACCGTTCCCAATGCCCTTACGCAAGAGTTACTAGAAGATAAATATGAGCTTGCAGCCCGTAATTCTCTTGCCAATTATTCTTTTTTTATGGGCACTTCTAATACTAACTTAGAAGAAATAAAACGTACCAACCCTAGAAACGTTTGCGGCGTAAAGATTTTCATGGGTTCCTCTACAGGCAATATGTTGGTAGATGATACCAATACGCTGGAAGACGTGTTTAAACACAGCCCTGTTTTGATTGCTACCCATTGCGAAGACGAGGCTACGGTAAAGCATAATGAACAAGTTTATAAGGAAAAGTATGGGGAATCAATGCCTATTCATTTTCACCCCGAAATACGAAGTGTCGAGGCTTGTTATAAATCAAGTGCTATGGCTGTAGCCCTTGCAAAACAACACGGTACAAGGTTGCATGTGTTGCATATTTCTACCGCTGAAGAGCTGGCGTTATTTGAAAACACACTACCGTTAAAAGACAAAAAAATTACAGCCGAGGTGTGCGTGCATCACTTATATTTTGACCGTCAAGATTACGATACTTTGGGCACTTTGATAAAATGGAACCCTGCGGTGAAAGAAGCAAGACACAAAGCCGCATTGCTAAATGCATTGCTAGATGACAGGCTCGACATAATAGCTACAGACCATGCCCCACATACTTGGGCAGAAAAGCAAAACAACTATTGGAAAGCCCCGTCTGGTGCTCCACTAGTGCAGCATGCATTGAATGTAATGCTGGATTTTTACCATCAAGGAAAAATATCATTAGAAAAAATTGTTGAAAAAATGGCTCATGCCCCTGCTACTTGCTTCCAGATGGAAGATAGGGGTTTTATAAGAGAAGGCTTTCATGCTGACCTAGCGGTACTTGATTTGGAACATCAATGGCAAGTAGATAAAAGCAATATTTTATACCATTGTGGCTGGTCGCCTTTAGAGGGCAAGCAATTTAAAGGTAAAGTAACGCACACCATAGTTTCAGGCCACGTGGTTTACGCCAATGGTTTTTTTGACGAAAGCAAACGTGGAAGTAGGGTGTTGTTTGATAGGTAGGCCTTAGTTTTATTGAAATCAAGGCATAAAAAAAGTGGAAGAATTCCACTTTTTTTATGCTATATATTTTTGTATAATTTGCTTACTTAGAAATCCGCATCAAATTTTCAAACTGATCCGAATAACCAGAGATTTTTTGTATTTTAATAACTTCTTCTTTTAATTCTGATAATTGACCACCCACATTACCAAATTCTTTCTCAGAAGTATCAGACAAATGGCTCAATTTGCTTTCTATATTTCCTAGTCTTGAATCCATATTGGAGAGCTTTATATCCATATTGGCAAATCGTGTATCTATTGCTTCAAAGTTAGAATCAATAATTTTAAAACCTTTAACTACATGGTCATTAAGCTCTACTATTGCTTTTCTTAAATCTTCGATGTTGGTTTCCATAGTTATGTATTGGGTTGTACGATTTTACAAAAGTAAACAAATTCGGATTACTTTAAAAATCTACTATTAAAATATTTCTACCGCAAACACTCTTTTTTCTTTGCAACCTTCCCTCATACGGTTTGCTATTTTGAAAGAATTAGAAGTTGGTTTTAAACAAATAAAGCCGACTAAAAAGTCGGCTTTATGAAAGTACCCAGAGCCGGAATCGAACCGGCATGTCAGTGAAGACACAGGTGTTTGAGACCAGCGCGTCTACCAGTTCCGCCATCTGGGCATACTTTAATTGGGTTGCAAACTTATTTAATCTCGACTTAAATAACAAGCATAATGAAAAGAAAATTATTGCAACCCAATTTGAAAACCAATACTTATACCCTTTCCAGTTTCAGTGGGAACATTTTTTCAGATTCCCACTGGGGTATGTAAACACTTTCTTCATCGTCTATACACAAGTCGTGGCAGTGTTTGAAGGTGCCTTTAACTTTGACCGACTGGTGCATGTGTTTCAGTATTCCATTTTCATATTCTAGCTTATCAACCCCTGGCGCAGATATTAGTTTATTATTTTTATCCAGCACGATGTAATACCCCGTTTGTGAATGCCATGCTGGCGATTTGCCGCTTTCGTCGTACTCGCTCCAGATTACAGGAAAGAACAAATTTTCCCCTTTAATGACAGGGCGACACAGAAAAGATCCTTTGAAATAGTGCGTAGATATCAATTTGCCTTCCATGGTGTAGTACTTGAAACCGCACTCTTTGCGAGAAGTAGCGATAATTCTAGGATTGTTTTTATCTCTGGTATCTACACACACACCGTGAGCCTCTATCAATTTGTCTTCGCCTTGGGCATCTTTTCCACCAAATATATTTTTAAATTTCCCCATCGCATCATAAACCAATATATAGCTAGAGCCATAGCCATCTGCAACGTAGATATCGCCGTTTGGTGCTATGGCTGTTTCGGTAGGAACAAAGTTTACTTTTGTAGGGTCGTTATAAACTTGAGATTCGTAGGGATATTTTAGCGTCATTAACACCTTACCATCTAGGGTAGTTTTATACACTTCTTTTTTTTCGGTATCGGTGATAAAAAGGGATTCTTCCCCATTTTGGTTTGAAAGCGAAAGCCCGTGAATGCCAGGAAAGTCGTGACCCCAAGAGGTAATTGCCTTGCCCGATTTGTCTATGATAATGATGTTATTTTTTGTTTCTGTAGTGCAAAAAATCAACCTTTTTTTGCTGTCTTGCACCATTTCGTGACAGTCTTTTACTGGGGTTTTTAGCAAATTATCTACACCCCAATTTTTTACAATTTTGTATTTAAACTTATCGTGACCTAGAATAAGTGTTTCTTCGGCTTTGCCAAAGTTGATGTTGGGTATGGCCATTGCAGCAGCAGCTAAGGCGGTGGTTTTAGTGAATTCTCTTCGTGAAATAGTCATGCGAAATTGGGTTTTAAATTGTGAAAAAACATTTATTTAATCAGGGTATTTATTTTACAATATTGAGTATTCCTTTCCAGCGAATATCGTTGCTGGCTGCCGCTACCATTATTTCTATTTCACCTTCCTCCAATATTTTTTTCATTTCCATATTATAATATTTCAATTGCTCGGCTTTTATTTTTAGTGTTAAAATTTTGGATTCTCCAGCTTGTAAACTTAGCTTCCCAAATGCTTTCAATTCTTTGATAGGCCTAGAAACTACTGCGGCAGGGTCGTGCGTATAGACCTGCACTATTTCATCGCCGCTTATTTTTCCTGTATTTTTTACAGTTACAGAAATCATGACCGAATCGTTTTCTGCCATTTTGCTTGTGGACAGGGTCACATTGCTGTATTCAAATGTAGTGTAGCTGAGTCCATGACCAAAGTAAAACATGGGCTCATTGCCTACGTCAAAAAAACGGTCTATGCCTCTATCTACGGCTTTGGTATCCTTGCCTGGAAAACGATTGTAGGTGATAGGCACTTGCCCTGTTTCTATTGGTATGGTAATGGGCAGTTTGGCACTGGGGTTGTTAATGCCAAATATGGTTTGTGCTATGGCATTGCCGCCTTCTTCGCCTGGATACCAAGCGTGCATGATGGCCGGCACCTTGTCGGCCCAGCGGCGCATGGTAATTACGTTTCCTGTTTGCAGCACCACTACCATTGGTTTTTCTAATTTCGCCAATTCTAGTATCAATTGTTCTTGAGCTTCATCGAGGTTCAGCATGGCACGGTCGCCATTCTCATCGTCGTACATACCTACTACAGCTACTATGGCATCGGCTTTTTTAGCTGCTTCTATGGCTGCGGGAATGTCGATATGGGGGTTGGCATCCCAGCCTAATTTGGCGTAGGCTTTGCCGCCATTTTCTACAAATTCTACCTTTATATCGTACGCTTTTCCTTTTTCTAAATGAATTTTTCCACTTTGCACAAATATGGCATTCTGTGTGCCATACCGCATATCTACTACTAGCTTTTCATTGATATATACCGACAATTTATCGTCGGCATTTACACCCAGATTAAAAATACCTGTGTAGGGAGCGGTAAGTTTGCCTGTCCACCTTACCGAAAATTTGTCTTTGTCTAGTTTTGCTGGTGCACCTTCTTTCCAGTCAAAGTCAATGTTGGCATCTGTTTGAACAAAGGTGGGCTTGCCTGCGAAATCAATGTTGCTGTAATATGCAGCTTGAAGCCCTTGTTTTTGTAAGCCATTTTCTAAGCATGAAAAATACATGGATTCAATAGCTGGGAAATAGGCATAACCAACATGAGCCCCTATTTGGTAGCTTACTTCGGCATTGGGCAATAGGTTCTTTATTCCTTCTAAAACGGTTACTTCTTTTCTGCCCCAACCCCCGTAGTGATTGACGAGTAGCTTATTGCCCAATTGCCCTGTTACCAAAACATTTTTAATACTTTTGTCGAATGGCAAAGTGTTGTTTTCATTTTTCAATAACACAATCGTTTTCTTTGCGACGTCTAGTGCTGCGGCTCTGTGGGCGGCACAGTCGTTTATTTTCTCTGCATAATTGGGATCTACGTAAGGATTGTCATAAATGCCAGTTTTAAACATTATTCTCAATGTTCTTCTCACTGCTTCGGTAACTCTAGCCTCTGTTACTTTGCCTTCTTTTACGGCTTTTAGTAAAGCAATTCTATAATATTTGGGGTTGTCCAATGCCCAGTCGCAGCCAGCATTAATACATTTGGCAACTATATCTACATTGGCTGTATCTATACCATATACTTCATCGATTAGCCTTAGTCCATCACCATCCGACATGATTACGCCAGTAAAACCCAATTCTTTTTTTAGATAGGTATTCATCATCCAGTTGTTTTGAGCCATAGGTATGGCATCGCCTGTGTTGTAGGCCATCATTACCGCCTGAGCTTTGCCTTCTTTAATGGCTGCTTCATATACTGGAAATTCATATTCTCTGTAATATCTTTCTGAATAAAAAACTGCTGAACCAAATTTGCCATCGTGACCTGTGTTGCCTGCAAAGTGTTTCATAGTTGTCGCCAGCCCTTTTGCTTCCATGGTTTTGATGTATGCCACCCCCATCCTTGATACTAAATAAGGATCTTCGCCATAAGTTTCCCCGGTACGGCCCCAACGTGGGTCTCGCCCCATGTTTAATACTGGAGAAAACAACATTCTTACACCTCTTGACCTTATTTCTTCGCCCAACACATTTGCTACTGAAGCAACAACCCCCTCATCCCAAGCAGCAGCCTGTGCAAGGGGTTGGGGAAATGCAGTAGAACCATTGCCCATGTAGGCAAATATGCCCTCGGCTGTTTTCATGGCTACCAATCCATATTTGGTTTTGGTTTTCATGTATTTTGCTATCCTGTTGTAGTCTTCTGCGGTCTTTTTAGGGGTACTGGCATTGTCCATGAAGCCCATCCAGCCTGGGGTTTTGTTGCCCATTTTATTGGTATCAGCCGTACTGGTGAGCAACATTACTTTTTCTTCTAAAGTTAGTTTGGTCAATAAATCTTCTACTCGTTTCTCTACAGGCTGTTTTGGGTCTTTGTAGATAGGCGTTTGGGCAGTAGCCAGTAGTGTTGCAAGCATAAGTGCAAATGCTACCAAATATTTTGTGATATACATTGTTTTGGAGTTTTAGGGGTTTCCAAAGATATGTTTTTTTCTTATTAGAAGTGCCTAAAATAGAATCAACACACAAAATTTTATCAATATTGTTCCATATATTTGAAAAAATGGTTTTCTAGATTCTTTTGTAAATTTTGATTTAATTTCAATCTCTAATTGTCTTCCTTGATGTGCAATGAAATGACAACAAAAGGCGAGAGGTTTTCTTGGATGAAGGGGTACAAGCGAGATGATTGTTTCAGAGACTATTATAAACAATACGAAAGTTGGAAACTTTCCTCATGCTAGGTCTAAGTTACGCCTGCGGCTAAACTTAGACCAGATTTCACTTTTTTAGCTTAGACCAGACAGGGATAACAAAATTTATAGGGCTTTTTTAGTCCGAAAAAGTACCCTATATTTGGGATTTAATGGTAAAACACGATTTTTACAACCCTTATAAGAGTTAAAATATGGATACTTTCGGCAAAAGACTGGCAATAATTCGAAAGGAAAGAAAAATGACTCAAGATGAATTAGCAAAGCTTCTCAGCACGTCTATTTCTGTTATTGGGCGTTATGAACGTGATGAAATGACTTCAAGCATTAATGTAGCTAAAAAAATATCAATATTTTTAAATACAACTGTGGGTTATTTGCTGGGGGAAACCAACAAAGCTGAACTCTTTAAAGACCCCGCCATTGTAAATAGGCTTACCGACCTCGACAATATGCCCGTTAAAGATACAAACCATATATTACACGTATTGGATGGTTTTGTAAAATCTGTTAAATTCAAAAATATAACTGCTTTATAAATTATGACACTGCACCATACTTTCGTAAAAGACCCCAAAGGAAAAAATATAGGTGTATTTTTACCCTTGGGCGATTATCATAAAATTGTTCGGATGTTGGAAGATTATGAAGATACGATGGCTTTTGATAAAGCTATTAAGCATAAAAATGAAACTATGTCGTTTAGGGATGCTTTAAAACCACAAAGTGGGAAAAAGTAAATACGAAATCATTATCACCAAATTTGCTTTTAAGAAACTAAGCAAATTGCCTGAAAATGTAAAGACTGAACTTACTGCCAAAATTTTGGCACTAGAAGAAAATCCTAGACCTTCAGGTGCTAAGAAATTAGTAAACAGAGAGGGTTATAGAATACGGTGGACAGATTACAGAATCTTATACACCATTGAAGACCACGTCTTAACGATTACTGTTATTGACGCTGGACACAGAAAAGATATTTATGA
>JAAFID010000088.1 GCA_013297765.1 Cytophagales bacterium
TATTTCTTATCCCCCAAACACCCAACTACAGCCCTGCTTTTGCAAGCAATTTTTTCTGCCAAGGCAACCATGTTTGTGATTGATAGTATGCGTCTATCATTTTTTTATACGCCAGTTGCCCAGAAAAATATTTGATACAGGCAATACCATCTGTACTTAGTTTGATGTTGGCATTAAGGGCACAATCAAAAATATGCTGAACCACTACATCATCTACGTAATTGATTTTTTTCAAAGCATTCATAGCACCTACTCTGGTGAAAAATTCATAAGAAATACCCGCATAGTTGGCCAACTGTGGTGCGTAGGTGGCTCTGTCTCGTTGGGCTTGAATTTCCAGCCATTTTATACGCACATTGCTTCCCCGTATGCCCACAATGTTTTTCGTTTGTTCCAGATATTCGTTTGCCTTAGCTGGGTTTTGAACACACAGCATGTCAAGTACCAACTCCACTATCGCATAAGATTTGTCTGTTAGTAATTTTTCAAAGTCAGCCAGCAAACGCTCATCAATCTTTTTGGTATTTGTTATTGCGGCCTTACGCACATCTACATCGGCATCTTTTAGTGCAAGGCGAATGAGTTCCAGATTTTTCTCCTCACTGGTATTTGATAATTGTGCTATAATCTCACCTTTGGTAGCAAAAAATTTCTCCTTGTTATAAATAGCAATTAAAGCATCTTGTTTCTGTGCCAAAGGATAACTTCTCAAGGCTACCAATGCATCGTAGCGATCTAGCATGTTGGTAGCCCGCTGTGCCTGGGCAATAAGCATCTCCAGTGGTTTATAGAAGGTGACGCTTTTCATCACTTTCATATTGGGGTCGAATAGTACAAAGTCAATTTCTTTTTTCGATTCGTTTGCGATAGTGACCACTTGGCGGTATTCTTCAATCGTTTCTTTGCGGCTTGCTACAGTTCCATCTTTGTAGTGCACCTCAAAAATAATTGGCATTTTAAATAATTTTATCAGCTCATTTGTTTCGTGAACTTGTGTAATTACAAATTCACTGGCTCTATTACCCTTGCTGTCGTTGGTTTCTCTAAAATTTACTTCATACTTAGGTTCGCCACCTCGGTATATCCATTGTTCCCAAAACCAATCGAGCGATAGCCCTGTTTTTTCATGAAATGCCAATAGCAAATCGTCGCTATCAACATTTTGATACGCATGTTTTTCTAAAAAATATTTCATAGTACGGCGAAATTCTACATCGCCAGCAACATATCGCAGCATATCTAACATTACCGCTCCTTTTGGATAGTGGCGTACAGTTCCAGCTTTGCTGTGTGCTATGGGCAGTAAATCTTTTTTTGAAGCCTCTAAAGCTTGGTCAATAGAGGTCTTTCTTGACCATTCATAGTAGTCCATTCCCCTAACACTTCCTGTAAAAAGATTGCCGTAATAGGTTGCAAAATTTTCATGCAGCCAATGATGCTTTTCTGTACGCTCTGTGATAAGGTCGCCAAACCACTGATGGGTAAGCTCATGAGCATTGACATACAAATATGCTTTATCTAAATAACCCCCTTCGTCAACCAAATAAAAATCGCCAAACAAGGTAGCTGAGGTATTTTCCATAGCCCCATACGTGAAATCTTGCACTGGTATTTGAGCATATTTCCCCCAAGGATATTTTACCATCAATTCTTGTTCAAACCAGTCCATCATCTCTGCACTATAGATATAGGTAGGTTGTACCCTTTCTGGATATTCAGGATAGTGCCACAGGTCTATAGCCACGCCACCTTTAGACTTTACTGTTTTAATGTCGTACTTACCTATACCTAGCATAATAAGATATGCCGAATGGGGTTTTGTCATGCGGTAGTGCCAGCTTTTAGTGCCGTCTTTCAGGTCTTTTTCTTCTATCTTAGTTCCATTTGACAATACTTTGTAGGCAGCGTCAAACTTTACTTTTACCTCGGTGGTGGCTTTGTCATTTTGCTTGTCGAAAAGAGGTACCCAATAGCGGTTGTCGTAGGCCTGCCCTTGTGTCCATATTTGCTTGCGGCTTAGGTTTGCTTTATCATTCCACCCTATAAAATAAAGTCCTAAACGTGGGGTGGCTTCATATACGAAAGTGATATTGTATGTTTTGTCAAGAGCCAGAGCTGCGTTGGTGAATACAGAAACACCTTCTGAATCGGTAGTAAATTTTAGCGCTTTTCCATCCAGCATCGCTTCTTTAATAGTAATTCCTGGGGCATCAAAAAATATAGAATCTATCCCTTCCTGAATGGCCAAAAAGGTATGGGTTACTTTTCCTTTTACCAATCCTATTTTAGGCTCAAAAGCTACGTCAATAAAGATGTTGGTGATGTCTAGCGAATGGGTTCTGGGAACAGCCTCTTCCTCATCGTAGATAAAAGTTTTGGTTTTCTGTTGCGAAAAACTTTGAATGGCAAGCCCAATAAAAAATATAGTAAGGGCAGTTTTTTGGTGAAATAAAGAAATCATATTCATTAACTTTTTGTAGGTCTAAAGGGATTTACCCAACTTATAAATGGACTAATTTTTCGTGTTTGTATCCATACTTTGCCTTTGCCGCTGAATCTACAAACCAAACCTTCACCAGAGAAAAAAAGCGATTTATATCCCCCAATTCTAGTTATTTCGTAAGTTAAGGTTTCGGTAAATGCCACGATATGCCCTGTATCTACTACATAGCCTTCTTCTACATCTATGGGAATAATGCCGCCAAACGAATTGAACCATAAATCGCCTTTACCCGAACATTTTATTAAAAAGAAACTTTCTCCCGAGAAAAATCCTTTGGTTAACCCTTGAAATTTACTTTCCACTGCGACACTATCATCTGATGCTAAGAATGCGGTATTTTGTAAAAATATGGTTTCATTGTTTAGGTACACATGGGCTACATCTCCTGGGCAAGCGGGTGCTAATTGAATAGTTGCGTTTCCATTTTTTGCAGAAAACTCATTAATAAATAAAGATTCGCCTGAAAGAAACCGTGAAAGCCCACCTTTTAATTTAGATTTCATCTCAATATTGGTGTCCATAGTGGCCATTGCTGCGGCCTCTACTTTCAATTTTTTTCCATTGGGAATATGGACTGTTACAAATCCATAATCTGGTTTGCATTCCATGGAGAAAGCAAATCCGCCTACATTTTCATTTTCCATTATTTTCTAGCTTTTAACTTAGGTCCTAAAATTCCTCCAAATGTGGCTGTGTTATGAGATTGAATCCATACTTTTCCTTGCCCTCTAAATTTGCATACCAAACCCTCGCCACCTAAAAATGAGCTAATCCAGCTATCGCCCGCTTTTGTGAGGGAGAAATTGAGCGACTCTTCAAATGCTACTATGTGTCCAGTATCTACAATGTATTCTCCATTAACATCAATAGCATAAATGGCACCGAATGAATTTACAATCACCGTTCCTTTACCTTTCATAGCAAGCCAAAACAAACTTTCCTTTGACACCAAAGATTTGAAACCTTGCCAATTCATGTTAATGTCAATTTCGGCAGAACTGGCTACGTACGAACCGCCTTGCACTATTATTCCCTCTCCGTTGAGCTCTTTCACCATCATATCGCCAGCATGGGTTGCTCCCAGCCATACTGTGCCTTCTTGGCTAGAAGCTGTGTAGTGGTTAAGAAAAAAACTTTCTCCAGATAGCATTCTTTTTAAACCTTTCAGTAGGCTGCCTCCCGAGTTTTTATTCCTACTGGAGGTAGTCATTGTTACAGTAGGGCTTACGGCAATCATTGCCCCTGCTTCTGCGGTAAAGGTTTGACCAGGTTTTAGTTTTATTTCTGCAGCCGAGGAGCCGGGTTGCATGCGTAAGGTAACGTGCAGAGCAGCGTTTTCTTGGTTGTGTAATTCCATATTTTGTAATCGTTATAAGTGCCTATTGATCCATGACGCTAGGCCAGAAACATTTCTTGTTTGAATATAAATTTTGCCTTTTCCCTCTACACGAGTTACAAAACCCTCGCCGCCTACAATACTGCTAAAAATGCCGCCAGCCAGTTGTGGCTTTAGATTCATATTAGGTTCATAAGCAACCAAATGCCCTGTATCTACAATCAGTTCTCCATTGATTTCTCTTTCCAATATTCCTCCATAGGCACCAAAAATTACATTGCCAGTACCTGAAACAACCAATTTGAACAAGCCCTCTCCACCAATGAGAGAGCCAAAGCCAGCCCATTTTACCCCTAACTTTACATTAGCATCTGATGCAATGTAGGCACCACGTTGCAAACAATAGCTTTCTCCGTTCAATGTTTTCATCACTACATCGCCTGGGGTAGCTTGGGTAAGGTGCAGGTTTAGTGGCTTTGAAGTATTATTGGTAAAATGATTGATAAACAAACTTTCGCCCCCTAAAAATTTTTTGAGTAAACCTATGAAAAGTCCTCCATTAAATTTGGCAACTAAAGAAAGCTCTGCCGACATGCTTGACATTGCATCGGCCTCTGCAATTATGGTTTCTCCAGGTTCTAGTGTTACTTTCACATAGGCAAAAACAGGTTTGCCCTCAATATCTATTTTCATTATTTCAATGTTTGAATGATGCTGTGTTATTCTTTAATATTCAATAGTGCATGTTTAAAACTAGCAAAATTTGCTGGAAGTACAACAAATGCTGTATCATGTATTTTACCAGCTTGCTTTTTCAAATTATCTATCCTGTCTTGGGTATTGGGGTGGGTAGATAAAAAAGATAAATCTACTTTACTATTCAAGGTAGAGTCAAGTGTTGTCGATGTTTCTTTCTTTAATGTTTCAAAAAATGATATCATTCCGGCGGGATTAATTTTGGCATTTTCTAAATATTGCAAACCTGTTTCATCTGCTTCATTTTCAAAATCTCTACTATTGGCCAGAGAAGCTAGTTCGCCGCCAAACTGGGCAAACATCGCAGCAATTGCACTTACATCGCCCGATACGGCAGTGAGTAAGGCAAATATTCCTACATTATTTACAATACCTCTTATATGGTGTCGCCTAGATACATGAGCCAACTCATGCCCTAAAACACCCAATACTTCCTCCCATGACTGGGCGTTTTGTATCAATCCCGTTTGTATAATTACTTTACCTCCTGGCAAGGCAAACGCATTGATGGTAGGGTCTTTTACAAAATACAAATCTATGTTATAGCCCTCTTTTTCAATTTGGGAAAATAGTGGTGCCCCTACTTTTAAAAATTCTTTTTTTAAAGAATCATGCTTTACAAAATGGTATTGAAGTGCAAGCGTAGCAAATAGCTTATCGCCCGCAGTTTTCTCCCATGATTGGGGTACGTGCTTGGCAATGTTCTCTACCATTAAATTTCTGAAAAAATACAAACTCAGCAAAAAAGCAACGAGAACGCCAAGTGAAATGTATATGCCTAGAAAAGATTTGTTTAATATTTTCTTTGATTGGGCAAGGTCTTGCGAAAGGAGCTTATTGGATATAATGGCGGAATCTTTTAGAATAGATTTGTCTGCGGTATAAATGGAGATGAGTTCTTGATGATTATCTTTCAGAAATACAAACCTGTTACCTGCACCACCCGCTGTGAGCGACAAATGTTTCAAAGCAATTTTATATTCTATTTCACTTGAAGAAAAAACAATTTCGTTGGTAGTAATATTAATTTCTCCTCCACATCTTCCCCCTGCAACGTCTGGGTGGATGATAACAGACTGATATGTTTTCAATGCTTAACTTTTTAAAAATGTACTTGTTGAACAGAATTGCTTAGAAAATTATTGAAACAAAAGTAGTTGTAATTTATTTGTTTTCTATACTTGGCATTTGTAATAATCATTCGCAAATTTTATCGAGCAAAAATTTTATATATTTTATCATCATCTACAGGCTTTACCACATAGTCTTTCACCAAACTAATCTTATTTGCACGAGCGATATCCCTATCGTCTATAGATGAAGTAAGCAGATAAATAGCTGTTTTAGATTTGATATCTGTATCAATTTTTTCTAGTTCACCCAAAAAATCCCACCCATCCATGATTGGCATATTGATATCTAGCAATATGATTTGCGGTATGCACCCATCCGGATTTTGACAATGGGTCATAATGTGGTCTATGGCTCTTTTGCCATTGGCAAACACTTCTATACTGCCCGCCAACTGTTTTATCTCTATAAATCTTTTGGTTGCAAACCTAAAGATTTCATCATCATCAATCAAATAAATTTTTTCTGCTTTGGTAAGTGCGTGCATCAGAATGTGATTTTAAATTTGGTTCCTGTTCCTTCTTTACTTTCTACTTCTATAAAGCCACCCATAGCCTCTACTTGGTTTTTTACCAAAAACAAACCTACCCCACGAGCGTCTTTATTTGCATGAAATGTTTTGTATAAACCAAATATTTTATTACCGTGGCGGTCCAGATTAATACCAATTCCATTGTCGTCTATCTCCAATACAGTGCGACCGTTTTCTTTATATGTGCTTATCGACAAGTGAAGCACCCTTCGTCTATCTCTGTATTTAATTGCGTTGGATGCTAAATTTTGTAATATACTTTCTAGATACACTCTTGGGTATAGCAATTCAGCTACGTCGAACCGATGCGTTATTTGTGCCCTACTACTTGCAATTTGCCCAGAAAGCACTTGCTTTGTTTGAGCCAATATTTCTTTAAATTGTACTAACTCACGATCTTTATGAATTTCATTTTTTATTTTTAATGAATGTGCTAACACATCAATCGAATGGAGCAAATGCTCAGATACTTCTGCAATTTTTGATACATACACATCTTTCTCTTGCTCGCTTCGAGCCTGCTTGTGCAAACTCACTAGTAAACTTAGATTACTAATAGGGGCTCTTAAGTTGTGCGATGTAATGTGTGCAAACTCTTCTAGTTGTTTATTCTGCACCACAAGTATTTTCGAGGTTTCTAGGGCCTCCTCTCGTGTTTGCTTTAGTGCGGTAATGTCAGTAAAGGTACATATTACCTTATCTACTAAGCCATTTTTCTTTATTGCAATGGCATTTACGTTGTGCCATACATTTCTACCATTACTTGGGTCTTGCCTGCCCATGATAATGTCTTTTTGAGCAAAACCTGTTGCTAGCACCAGCATAGCGGGGTGTTGGTTAGCAGGTATTATACTCCCATCTTCGTTGTAGTAGTTTACATTTGCAACTAGCGTATTTTCTTGACTATTATTGCTATATACAATTTCTCCTTTTTTGTCATAGAGTGCCACATTTATGGGCAACCAAGAAATCAATTCTCTAAATTTTTCTTCGCTTTCCACCAAGGCTGCCTCAATTTCTTTTCTAGAAGTGATATCTAATATAGAGCCTACGATTCTTACTACTTCCCCCGATTCGTTCCTCAAAATCATTCCACTCGATTGAATCCATTTCAGGTTATTCTTTCCAGTAATTATTCTTATCTCATAAGAAAATACATCTATTGTTAAATCATTAGAAAATACATTTTTCAGTATTTTAAAATCTTCTGGATGAATATATTGAAGAAAAGTTGACGGAGAAGTAGAAAACTCGCTTTCATCAATTTCAAATATTTCCCATACCCTAGGCGAGCGATAAGTATTTTCAGTGGTACCACTCCAATCATATATTCCTGTATGTGCACTTTTCATTGCCAAATCATATCGTTGCTCGCTTTGCATCAACTGAGTTTGAACAATTTTAAAATCTGTAATATTTTGAGAAATTACAATTCCACCTACCAATTCTTGGTAGTCGTTGTAATAAGGAAAAAAGTTGTGTAAAAAAGTTTGCCCTAGATGAACATGCTCATATTGTTTCTTTTCTCCCCGAATAACAGATTGGTAATAAGGGATAAAAAACACAACTTCTTCTGCGGGAAATGACTCATGTATTGTTTTTCCAACAAAAAATTCTGGATTCATACCATTTTCTACAAATGCCTCTCCTTCTGCAAATATATAGCGAAAATCTTTGTCAAATACCAATACCAAACTATGAGGTATTTGTTTTATAATGGTAAATGGCAAGGAGGTATGTTGGGTTTTCATATGCTAATAAATAGGGTATAGCTAGTAAAAAAGGTTCAATTAAGCGGCGTATATTTTTTCTATGGCTATTTTGTTTCTTTCCAGTATTACCCTTCTTTTTAAACTCAATTTGGGGGTCATTTCGCCACTGTCTACCGTCCAAGGCGATGGAAGTAAAATTATTTTTTTAATTTTTTCAAATTGAGCGAAATTCTCATTGATGTCGTCTATTTCGTAATTGAATTTTTCTATCACTTCTGGTTTCATTATCATTGCTTCTGGCGTGGTGTAAGGGATATTTTTTATTTCGCACCAGCTTTTCAAATCTGCAAAAGAAGGAACGATAATAGCTGCTGGGAATTTTTGTCCATCACCTATTACCATCGCCTGTTCTATTACTCTGCATTCTTTCAATTTATTTTCTATCTGCTGCGGCGATATATATTTGCCTCCAGATGTTTTGAACATTTCCTTTTTGCGGTCGGTTATTTTTAGAAATTTCCCTTCTACAAATTCGCCAATATCGCCTGTGTGAAACCAGCCGTCGCTATCAATAACCTCTGCTGTAAGGTCGGGTCTTTTGTAATATCCCTTCATTACGTGTGGGCCTTTGGTCAATATTTCTCCATCTTCAGCAATTTTTACCTCTACCCCTGGCAGTACAGGGCCTACAGTACTTATTCTATTGTCGATTGCCTCGGCTCGGTTTACGCATATTACGGGCGAGGTTTCGGTAAGCCCGTAGCCTTCTAATATTTTGATTTGTGCGGCCCAGAATACTCTGCCAAGTCTAGGCTGCAAGGCTGCACCGCCTGAAACTATGGCTCTAATATTGCCGCCAAGTGCCTCTCTCCATTTGCTAAAAATTAGTTTATTTGCATACTTCAGTTGCAGGTTATACCACCATCCTTGATCTTGGCTGGTATCGTAACGTAGGCCTAGTTTCAACGCCCAAAAGAATAATGCTTTTTTGATGCCCGTGAGGTCGGCTCCCTTAGCATATATTTTATCGTACACTTTTTCTAGAAGCCTAGGTACAGTAACGAATATGTGTGGCTTTATTTCTTTTAAATTGTCGCTAATTGTTTCTAAACTTTCTGCATAATAAATAGATACTCCACAGTGAAGGTATAGGTAATTAAGCATACGTTCGTAAATATGGCAAAGTGGCAAAAAGCTTAATGCCCTGTGGGTATGGTTTACAGGCATCAGTGGAGTGCTGGCTTTTATGTTACTCATGATATTGTGGTGAGTCAGCATTACGCCTTTGGGGCTGCCAGTGGTGCCAGAGGTATATATTAGTGTTACCACATCTTGGTCAGAAACTGCTGCTTTTATACGGTTTAGCTCGGCAACATTCACGGGCACGGAAGCCTTAATCTCTTGCCAATTCTTTGCTCCTTCTACTTCATTAAAGGTGTATATTTCTTGTACCAATGGCAAATCTTTAGAGGCATTTATTGCTTTCATATACAAGTCTTTGTCGCCAACAAAAATTATTTTAACCTCTGCATCAGTAAATATAAATCTGAAATCTTGCTCGGTAATGGTGGGGTACATAGGAACACTGATAGCACCTAGCTGCTGTGTGGCCATATCTACTATATTCCATTCTGGGCGATTGTGCGATATAATGGCGATTTTATCATCTTTGCCTATACCCATTTGCAAAAGACCCCAGCTAAGGGTATCTGCTTTTTCTTGGTACTCTGCCGTACTATATGTAACCCAATTGTTATTTACTTTATTTGCCAATGCATCTTTTTTGGGAAACTTGGCTTGCTGGTAGGATAACAAATCAAATAATCTTGTAGGTTCCATATTTATAATTTTAATAATTAGGTTATTGGTAAAAATATAACAATGTTTTTTAAATCTATAGAAGATGTAATATATTACTACAATCTAATTAATTTAAAAATTGATTTGGTTCTCTTTAGACTGTAAATTAGCAGCAATTGTTTCATCAACTAAAAGATATTTTGCAAGGCACTATCTTTAGTACCTATTTGCCTATCAAG
This sequence comes from Cytophagales bacterium, assembly GCA_013297765.1. GTDB lineage: Bacteria > Bacteroidota > Bacteroidia > Cytophagales > Cytophagaceae > REBA01. The sequence goes on from JAAFID010000088.1 coordinate 10,010, forward strand.
CACCATACTGGAATCTTATAAAACGCCCATAAACCCTCAATTCGGTTGTTTTTAATAAATTTATCTATCTTTAACTTGAGAAAAACAAGAGACGTTGTCACTTTTGTAATACTTGGGTGCTATAAATAACATTAGATATGAAAAAAACATTCTTGGCATTAGCAATTTGCTTTAGCCTTTCTTCTGCTATGGCAGAGGGTGATAAAACGATTATGGTTCAAAAAGAGAAGCCTCTAATTAGCAACGGGCTTTACCTTAACCTTGGATTGGGTTTTCCCTCGCTAGTGGGCAACTTGAATACTTCTGGTAGTTTCTCTTTAGGGACACAGTTCAATTTGGAAATAGGCAATCAGTGGTATTTTGTAAAAAACGACAAATTTGGGCTAGGCTTCAAGGTAAGCTGGCTACAACTGGGCTATAGTGGATACAAGCTAGCAATTGGCAGAACACATGTAGGGGATTTTAAATTCTTTAAATTTGGGCCACAGTTTTCAGTTGGCATTGCCAACAATATGGCTTTAGACGTGGCCTTCGACATTTCCCCTACGACTTTATTTTCTGCCAATACGCCAGCAGATATGGCTTATTTGACTTATGGAGTTCTTTTTGGGCCTAATGTGAGGGTTCGCATCAACCGATTTGCTGTAGGGGGCGAACTTTCTTTTGGCTCGCTTACCCAAAGAGATTTGAGCGACACTCGAAACCCCAATGGATTGACAAACAAAGTTAATTTCTTATATCCTAGATTATATATAGGCTTTAGTTTTTAATTTTACTTTTCCAGTAATTTCATATTGCTATTGTATTCCCCTTATCTTATCTACACCTCTACTGTATATCACCTCTGAATTGCGGCAATGACCGCCAATGGGCGGAGATTTCTTGCAAATATGAATGTCAATGGCGATGGCTTTAGGATAGGCAATAGCAACATCGTTGGCTATCCATACTGCCAGTTGCTCTAGTAATAGCGTAGGGGTCTGCATACGAGCATGGGCAATTTCATACAATCTTTGGTAATCTACAGTATCGCTCAAGCTACTGGTAGCCTCGAAGTCAGCAGCATCTATCACAACTTTTATGGTTGCCCAAAAGGTATTTCCATCTTTTTGTTCTTGCTCGTACAACCCATGATAGGCAAAAAACTCACAATCATTTAGTTGTACACAAAAAGTATTCATCTACAACTGGTCAAAAAATGAGGTTTCGTCGGTCTTTGGGCTTTCCACCTTTGGCTCTGTGGCTTGCCTTATAGTAGTGCTTGGTTTTTCTTCGGTTGCCATGTTGCTCGTTTTTTCAGAAAGCATTATTTTTGATGCCCTTATTTTGGCATCAAAGTTTTTTTGATCAGCGCTGGCTTCTGTATGGCGAATTAGCTTATCGTTAAAATCAGAGAGTATGTTTTTGATTTCTCTTAATAAATTGTCTTTTATCTCTGACACTTTGTTGTATTGATTTTCAAGGTCTTTTACATCATGTTGCAGCCCACCCAATAAGTCTTTTGATTTTTCTTCGGCCTCTTCCATCATTGATTTGGCTTTGTAGCGTGCTTCTGTGAGCATAGTTTCGGCATTCATTTGTGCCTCTCGCACGTACAACTCTGATTTTTTGTTGGCCGCTTCTATCAACGAGTTTCCAGTATCTTCCGCCGATTTTAGGGTTCTAAAAAGAGAACTTTCTACTTCTCGCAGTCGCTCTATTTCTTTTTCGGTGGCATCTACTTTCTTTGCCAGCGATTTGTTGTCATCCATCAGTCGCTCCCATTCTACAGAAAGTGACTGTAAGTAAGCATCAACTGCTTCTTTTTCGTACCCCCTAAAAACTTTCTCAAATTCTTTCTGCCTTATTTCAATGGGTGTAATCTTCATTAGAATATTTTTTTACTTTTGAACGCAATTTATTTGCAATTCTAAATATAGTTAATCTTTACTTTTCAATAGTGCTATGCTCATAAAAAATCAAAGGTTAATGGGTTATTTATCCCTAATATTTTTCAACATTTTTTGAAATCTTTGTTCAGATTTCAATGGCATAAAATGAACATCGGCCAGCAATCTATTGGTATCTGCAAAGCCTAATTTTTGGGCACTTTCTAATAATGCCAATGCTTGTTGAGAATTCCCCAAAGCACTTTCCAACGAGGCTTTTAAATAGGGTTGCTCTGGATTCTTTGGTTCTAGCCATTGGTATATTTGTAATAGCTTTTCTGCGTTTGCGACCTCTACGTTAGCAACCGCAGTAGTAGCTTGCATATATGTGGCAAGGCCTAGAAAGCCAACTAGTCGCTGATTTAGCTGGGTATTGGTAGTATTGGGTGGGTATATTTTGGCCTTTAGCTTTGCAATTTCCTTACGCCACCAATCTAAGTTTTTTTCATGCAAACTTTTCCAATAGCTTTTGGTTAGCTGTAATTCTATTACCTGCTGCTGCTTACGGTTCTTTTGCATGGTCAATATTGCTTTAGAAGCGGCAAGTATTGTCAATTGCTGCTGGTAAAGTGTAATGTCTTGCACACCATTCGCAAATTTTACCAATCTTGACAGGGCATTATATTCTTGCATTACGTTTTTTTGTTTTTTGCCTTGTGCTATTTGTGACAATTCTGTTTTTATAAATTGAGTCACAAGGCTATCATTTTTTTTGATTTTTTTTGATTTAATGGCTTGTATTTCATGCCACAGAAAAGCATAATCCATTTCTATTGCTGTTGACCATTCATGCGTACCATCATACAAGTGAATATAGTGGGGCATAGCCGTAGTGCTTAGCATCTGATCGAGCGAAACTAGCTCGGTCATATTAAAATCGCCATGGGCTGCCATGCCAAAGAAATCAAAATTGTAGGTAAGATTGGCAGTGCTGTTTTGAAAGCCTGCACCTACAGCAGTAACACCAGTTATAGCGGGGTTGGCAATTGCCAATGCCGAGGCTACCCTAGCACCACCAGAAAAACCAATGGTGTATATTCGCCTATTATCTACAGGGTATTTTTCTAAAATTTCATTCATCGTTGCTTGAGCAATGGCATTAATGGTATCCCAAGGCAACCCATTGCGACAACTGTTCACCCCTACAAGTATATATTGATATTTTTCAGCAAGTTGTTTGTAGTTTTGCAATGGCAATTGGCCATTGCCATGAGGGTCAAATACAAAGGCCACAGCATGTTTCTTTTGCCCATCGAAAGACGAGGGCAGGTAAAGAGCATAGCTATATTGACCAGCACTATGGCAAGCGATAGATGGGTGAACAATCTGCTGCTTTGGCAACAATATATTTTTGGTCAGGGATTGGCTGTTGGCGACAGTAGGTTTGTCCACTTTACCATCTTGCTTAGATTGGCATTGAAAAAGCAAAGAAAACATTGCAGTTACTATCCAATAAAGGAGAGTGAATGGTTGAATTTGATGTTTTTTAAGTGAAATTGATTGCAAATTATTCATAAATATAGAAATTGC
>JAAFID010000089.1 GCA_013297765.1 Cytophagales bacterium
CAATCGGTTTCTGTCGCTGCCCGCAGCTATAATACTTCCGTGACCACTGTTGGCCTCAGGTGGAATATTCCACAAAGGGTGCATGAGTTTTAGAGGGGGGTATATTGGCAGAATGAAATGATTCTAGTTATTCAAATGATAACTCCATTTCTCACGAGTTTGACACCTATAAGGCATTAGTTTTTGTAAATAAATTTGTTAATTTTTTGGACGTGCCCCACACTTAAAGATAATTTTTGATTTCTTGTTGGGGGATGATATTGGGAAATTTCTTGAGACCCATCCTATTGACAAGAGCGTTTAAGTTTTTCCGCAGACTCAACATTAGTACCTAATGAGAATTTGGGGTTGAAGCAAAATAATCATCAGCTTATCTATTCATTTGCAAATAGTAAGGTATAAATATCAACTATATTATTTTGTAGTTTCTGTATTCTCCTATCTTCCATCCCCAGTTTTGCTCTATCCACATCCGTATCTTTTTTTTGGTGCTCAATTTATTTTTAGAAACATCATACACAAATTCCCAATTTTGCCGAGCTATTCTGGGCAGCATCACCTGTGGATGTGTGCCTGTAAATAGTTTTAAAGAATCTATCCCGCTATAGTCGCAGCTTTCTACATCGGGTATATTTTGCTTTATCCACTCTTCATTGTGCCAATATTTACTAAAATCTTTGGCTTTCTGCATCTGATGTGTTGGGTTTTTCACCCACCCGTAGTGATACACGTATGCATCTATCAATTTTACATGTAGCTTTTTACCCTGCTTGCGAAAGCCCTGAGCATCTTTGTAGGAAGTAATGGTAGGATCGTTGCGAACAATTCTTATTTCTCGCCTATACCAGTTGGGTGCATTGCCGCAATAGTTGTAAGCACCAAAAAAATGCTCGTATTTAAAAAGCAATCCTTCTACTTTTTCATTTGCCAAATGCTGGTGCATCGCAGTCAATATGGTTGGCAAGTACTTTTCATGAATTGCCTCGTCGCCTTGAATATAAAAACACCAGTCTACATCTTTAGAAATTGCTTCCTTGGCTTTGTTGGTTTCCAATGCCAATACAGCACCGCCCTCTCTTAGTGCATCGTTCCATTGGGTAGGTACAATTTTTATTTTGGTAGAATTGATGTTTTGAATCAATTGCATCGTATCATCCTCAGAATTGCCTATGGCTACTATAAATTCGTCGCAAATAGGAAGAATGGAAGTAATGGCCTCTACAATGGGGTAATCAAATTTTTGGGCATTTCTGATAAATGTAAAACCAGCAACTTTCATAGAGGGAAAAAAATAAAGTTCGACATGCGATGCTGTTTACAATAAAAAAGATTTTAAAATTTGTCTATTAACTAATATAGAGAATATTAAAAATAGGCTCTATCTAACCTAAAATCAATTTTTGCCCAATTTTAAGTTCATTGGTTTTTAATCTGTTCAATTTTTTGATTCGCTCTACGCTCACTCCCTCATATTTTTGAGCTATATTCCACAAGGTATCGCCAGGCTGTACATAGTGTATCTGTTTCTTTTTTGCCTTAGCAAGCAAGAGCTGTTTGGGCTTTACTATTCGGGCGGTAGCGACTGGTGCTACCGTAGTTAATTTTTTATAAATAACCAACTTTTGCCCTGCTACCAAATTATTATTTCTCAATTTGTTCCAACTCTTCAGGGCCGCAACGCTTACATGGTATTGATTTGATATTTTATAAATAGACTGCCCTTTACGTACCGTGTGATACACTTTTTTGCTATTTACAGCAGAAGTATTTACAGCATTTTGTACGCCAGATGGTTTGCTATTTCCTAGTACTGCTATGTAGGCTGGCATAGGGCTAGAAGAGAAATCGCTCGCTTGCGAGCATGCGTCGGCTATGGCATCTCGGTTGGTATAGTATAGGTTCATTTTATCTCTAGGTATGCGCAAAGGGTAGCTGATAGAGGGCGGCAAATAGCTTTTTTGCAATGCAGGATTCAATTTGTAAAAATCTTCTATACACACGTCTAGCTGCTGGCACAACGCATCTACATTTACAAACTGGTGGCGAAAACGAATGGTATCAAAGTCAATAGATGCTTCGATGGAATCGGCGTGTATATCATGCTCGCCCAAATAGTTCATGACATAGTTTACGGCTACATACTGTGGTACATAAGACCGGGTTTCTTGAGGCAAAAAATCATATACTTCCCAGAAAGTATCGGCATAGCCCGACCGCCTGATAGAGCGGCGTACATGACCCATACCGCAATTGTAAGAAGCAATCGACAATTCCCAATCTTTGAAAATACTGTATGCCATGCCTAGATATTTACACGCAGCCACGGTAGATTTGTAAGGATCCATTCGCTCATCTATAAATTCGTTGATGGTAAGCCCAAACTGCTTGCCTGTGGCAGGCATAAATTGCCATAACCCTACTGCCCCCACTCTCGATACAGCTCTAGGATTTAGCCCCGATTCTACTATAGCGAGGTATTTCATTTCCTCAGGTATGCCGTTTTCCTTTAATATTTTTTCAAAAATAGGAAAATACAAATCTTTTCTTCGCTCCATTACCAAACAATAGTGAGGCTTACGAACAGCAAAATATTTGATAAACCCTTTGATGGTTTTGTTGTAAGTGAGTTTGATATCTTTCTCTATGCACTGCAAGCGGTCTATAGCTAGTGCGTCGGGTGTGTTGGCAAACCAAGGAGCTTCTTTGGGCTCTTCTACTGAATCCAAATTTACCGTCAAATCTACTGGATTCTCCTTGATGGGGATTTCTAATGTGATGGTATCTTCTTGTGCAAATGTAGGTACATAAAAAAACAGGCTACAACATAAAGTAGCAAAAGTAATTACCAATTTATAGTGTAACCTGTTTTTAAAAATCATGGTTTAATTTTTACTTATCTCCATCATATACTTAGAAAAAGCAAGAAGGTTTTGTTCGCCAAATGATTTGGTCATAATCTGCAAGCCAATAGGCATACCCACTTCATCGTTTCCATTAGGAATGGAGATGGCTGGAATACCTACCAAGTTTGCGTGTACCGTAAACAAATCTGCCAAATACATCGAGATAGGGTCGCCAGCATGCTCGCCAATTTTGAACGCTGTATTTGGTGTGGTTGGTATGACGATGAAGTCAAATTTTTGAAATATTCTTTCGGTTTCTTCTTTCAACAATCTACGCACTTTTTGTGCTTTGCTGTAGTAGGCATCATAAAATCCTGCACTGAGGATAAATGTACCTAGCATAATTCGTTTTTTTACTTCCTTACCAAATCCTTCTCCCCGAGATTTTTTATACATGGACTGCAAATCGGTAGCATCGGGCGAGCGGTAGCCATATTTTACCCCATCGAAACGAGAAAGATTGGAACTTGCCTCGGCAGTAGTGAGAATGTAATACGCTGGCAAAGTATAATCGAGCAATGGAAATTCTATTTCTTCTACTTCGTGTCCTGCATTACGTAGCAGTTCTAGTGCCTGATGCGTAGATGCTTTGGTGGCTGTAGAAACACCATCGCCAAAGGATTCCTTCAGATAGCCAACTTTTGCTTTCTTATCAAAAGCAAGATTGGCAACATAATTTGGCACTTCAGTATAAGATACTGTACTATCGTTTTCATCTTTACCAGCCATTACTTCCAGCAACAACGCAGCATCTTCAATGCTTCTAGTAATGGGGCCTATACAATCGAATGAAGAAGCATAAGCCACCAAGCCATAGCGAGAAATGCGTGAATAGGTAGGCTTAAGACCTATTACCCCACAAAATGCTGCTGGTTGCCGTACCGATCCACCCGTATCAGAGCCTATAGAAGCAAGGCACATATTGGCCTGAACCGCTGCTGCCGAACCGCCAGAAGAGCCACCTGGCACTTTACTATTGTCTAGGTCGTTCAACACCTTGCCAAACGAAGAATTTTCGTTGGATGAACCCATTGCAAATTCATCGCAATTTTGGCGACCAATGATGATGGCATCTGCATCAATCAATCGCTGCACCGCTGTACCGTTGAACTGGCTTTGAAATTTGTCAAGAATTTTACTTCCCGCCTGCAACCCATGGTTTTTATGGCATAGTACATCTTTTAGCCCTATCACCATACCAGCGAGCAAGCCTGCTGTACCGTTGGCAATTTTTACATCTATCTCTACCGCTTTTACCAATGCTTCTTGGGCATATATTTCTACAAAGGCATTGAGATGTTTTTTCGTTTCGATATTCGCCAAGTAGCCTTCTACAAGCTGCTTGCAAGAGGTAGCTCCTGTGCGAATATCTACCCGAATTTCATTTAAAGAATTATAAATCTTCAAAATTTCAATTATTTAGTATCGTCGTTTACACCGTCTTCAATTTCTTTTTTTACTTCTTTGGTAGCATCTTTAAATTCTCTAATGCCTCGGCCAAAGCCTTTTGCCAATTCAGGAATTTTTTTAGCACCAAAAAATATTAAAATAATAAGGAGAATAAGGGTAATTTCTCCAGCTCCTAGACTAGGTAGGAACACTAAGGTTAGGTATATCATATCATCAGAATTTATTACTAGGTGTAAATATAGCTATTTTTTAAGAAAAGTTTAGGACTGCTTCAGACTATTAAGCCGCTCTCGTTGTTAATTGGGGAAAGATATTGGGACAACAAATCCAAGGCCTCTACTACCTCTGTAGAAATTTGACTTGGATTCATATATTTTATCAACTCAAAAAATCTTCCTTTATTCATCATTATTGGCTGACCCGATATGGATTTATACTCTTCAAATACTTGCTCAAGAAAGCTACTTAATTTTAAATTTTTGGTATTATTAAACCAGTATGTCTCTTTTAAAATTTCATGTAGAATTAAGTATTGATTCTGAGCTTCAGTATTATTGTCAAAGATTACTTCCAGCATTACATTATTAATAGCAGAAATCATGTCATCCAGATTTTTACTTTCATAAAGAGGTTTTCCATTTGCAACAATTATATTTTCCATATAACGCAATATAATTTTAGGCGAAATAAAATAGTTTTCAATTTCATAACGCTTCCAGTAAAATGTGGTGAGTTCTTCCCTCGATTCTGTTTTCTTATTTCTATTATCACTATCAAATATGGCCAATCCTTTAAAATCCTTTATCACACTTCTGATGGCATAAAAGTGTTCCTCATGATTTCTTTTGTAATAGCCCTGCTTGTTATCTAGTGCATTTTGAGAATTGTTTTCATTCTCATTATTTTGTATGTAATAATAATTGATAGGCTCTTCAAGGATTTTGACAATTTCATTTCTACCAAGAACACTAGCAAATTCTTTTAAAATCTGTATGTCCGTAGAACCCTCAACATACAAAATATTTTTTTTTATTTTTGCTTTGTAATAGTGCTCTATTCCAAAGTTTTTAAGAGCATGTTTTATATTTTTCTTATCAGCTATATTCATGGGCTCTCCATCTATAATCATAACTAAATTAGTATCCGAAGCCTCATCTAAAATAACTTCTGAATGAGTTGCAATAATCACTTGATTTCCATTTTTTATAGAAACATCACGAAGCAACGTAAAAATTAACTTTTGTCTTAATATTTCTAAGTGAGCATCGGGTTCATCTAATAATAAAATAGAATTTCTATGTGAGTAAAGATATGCTGTTAATAGTAACATTTGTTGTAGTCCTCTACCAGCGAGAGAAATATCCAATGGGTTTTTTACTGACTCTACTGTGTATTTCAAATCAATAGAACCCCTGCTACTAATAAAACTAGGTTCTAATAATTTTATATGAAAATGTTGTTTCATTAGTAAGACAACATCTTGCCATTGGCTTGTATTATTAGCCTTATCTTCTTCTAAAATTTTATAGCAAAGATTTCTAAGTACCTCTGCAGTTCTGCCTTGACCAATTAAAACATTAAGACGACCAACTGGTAGAAGAATTTCTTCTGTTATCATTCCAGACATTGGATATAAAATCTCAACATTTATAGATGCTGCAAAAGCTAATAATTTTTTATTTAGAATAAAATCTTCGCTTGGAGAACAATAGATAAGCTCTGGAGTATAGTGCGTAAAGGAGATTTTACAATCGTAAACTCTATTCTCAAAATTTAATCCTAATGTAATTTCTAATGGGATATAATTTGTACCTCCTTTTCTTATTTCTGTATTTTTCCAAAAATATCTAGCTTCTTGGACGGGAACTTGAATTATATCAAGACGATTTATTCCTGTTCTAATATTAGACTGACCTTTAGATTGCCCTTTATTCTCATACCATCTCTTCAATCCTATACTCCACAATGCCATTGCTTGAAGAGTAGATGTCTTTCCTGAATTGTTAGGCCCTATAAGAACTGACGGTTGATCTAATTCAATAATCTTTTCTTCACCAAAAACTTTGAAATTATGAAGTTTTATGTAATGAATAATTTTCATAATATTAATATTAATATGTTATACAAAGCCTTATCGGCTATGCAGCCAATGTTCAGGGTTTAGTTTTTCATTGTTTTTCCAAATCTGAAACTGCAATTCCGAAACGTCGTTTTTGTCGGTATATACTTCGCCCAATAGGTCTTTAGATTTTACTTCTTGCCCAGTGATTACAGCAACAGATTTTAGCTTGGCATAAACCGTAAAGTACTCTCCATGCTGCACCATCACCACATTGTTCATGCCTGGTACGCTGGCTACAGTGATTACTTTTCCTTTAAAAACATTGCGTACAGGTTCGTTTTTCAGTGTTTGAATATCTACACCCAAATTTTCTACAAATACGCCTTTAAGCACTGGGTGTGCTTGCTTGCCAAAATGGTGCGAAACGTTGCCGTGTTGCACTGGCCAAGGTAGCTTATTGGCATTGCCTGCAAAGGAATGTGACATTTCTACCACCTCGGGCGTTGCCTCAACTTTCTCTACCTCTGAGGAAGTATTTTCTTTGTTAGATTTTTTATTCTTATTCGTCGTAGATTTGTTGGTGGTAGTAACTTCTCGCATTGCTTTCTCACGTTCGGCCTTGATCAAATCGATGATTAATTTTTCTAATTTTTTAACCGATTTTTTACTTTCATCAAGCTCTGTTTTTAATTCTTTTTCTTTGGTAGATAGTTTGGCAACTAACTGGTCTTGCTGAGACTGTAGTTCAGTTAGCGTTTTTGTTTCGTTGGTTTTGCTTTCCAACAAATTATTTTTCTCTTCTCGCTTTACAACTATTTTTTGTTTTTGGTCTGTTAAATAATTGGTGACTTTGCTTATTAGTTTTACTTGACTTTTGCGGGCTTCGGAATATTGCTTGAAATATTGAATGCGGTTGTACAGTTGGTTGAATGTTTTGGAGGAGAATAAAAAAGTAAGATTGTCGTAATAATTGCTTGACTTGTAGGCGACATAAATCATGTCGGCATATTCTTTACGCAGCCGGTCAAGGTCAGCCTCCATGGACTCCATGATGCTTTCATTTTCCCGAATTTCCCTATCCATCATTTCTACCTCGCTAGAGATGGAGTTAATAAGCGAAGTACGTGCATTTATTTGCTGCTTGATGGCAGTGAGCTGCCCAATGGTTGCATCTTTTTTGGATTTAGTTTCATCCAGTATGCGGCTAGTTTCTGATATTTTTTTTAGATTTTCTTCTTTTTCTTTTTCTAGTTGCGATTTATTTCGCTGGGCATACGATAAGCTACTCGCCAATAAAATCAACACCAATAGAATCACACTTCTGTGAAGTACTACTGAAAAAAAATTGGGGAAATAAAATTTAAGTTGATTCAACGCTCCATATTTAGAATGGCAAAAATACTCATTTTACTTGGCTCTAAAAAGTTGGCAAAAAAATATAGAAATAGAATTCCCATTTTTTTACTTTTTCAAATATTTATTAGGGATATTGAAAGGGAAATTCAGTTCTTTTTCGGGTAACTCTACTTTATGGTATTCCACCGAAACTACGGTACTTTGCAGGCTATTGTTCATAGGATAGATGATGTTGATTTGATAGTTGAACGGGAAGAAAAAATTATTGAGTGGCAAAAAATTGCTGTACACTACCTTCAAATCTTTATTGGTTTTTTCTTCCCGAATGTCAAATTTTTCAAGTTTCATAGAACTTGCTTTTACATAGTTTTCTACCTGCATTCCCTCTACCAGTTGTTTCAAAATAAAGTATTCTTTGTTCATCGATTTCGACAGTTGATCTTCGTGACGAGTAGGAAAAGGCAGGCTGCCCAATAGCATGGATTGTAAAATATGGTAAGTAAGATGGATGTTTATCTTTTGCTCTAATGTAGCGAAACTATAGCCGTGAAATTGGTTGTTTATTCGATCTAAAATTTTGATACTATCTTTATCTATCAAACACCTAGAAGCCTCTATACCTAAGGCTGGCACCACAGATATCCAAATAATACTATCTTTACGAATGCGTATATGTGCCGTTGCGTTAATGTCGGTCTCGCTATCTTTGAAATTAATTTTTGCTTTAGCAGCAAGATATTTAAATTCAATTTCTTTTACTTTGAAAGTATCTACTTCGCTTATTCCATCGGTCTTTTGGCTCGTCATGGGTGGTTTTTTACATCCCCAAATTTGAATGGAAACAAATAGTATTAAAATAAAAAATACCTTACTATTCATATAGTTTTTGATCGATTATTTTTTTATCTATTAGGTCTGTGGTTTCTCCCAATTTTTTTGCTTTAATCCATTGTTCTACCGCCAATAGCGTGTCGCCCAATTGATACAGTACATCTCCATAGTGTTCTAAAATTGTGCCATTGGATGAATTGGCTACAGCCACCTCCAGTATTTTTTTTGCCGCTTGATAATCTTTCAACATGTAAAGTACCCAAGCATGAGTGTCTAGATAGTTAGACTCGTAAGGATGGCGTTTAATCAACTTTTCTGACATTTGTTTTGCGACCTCTAGCCGCTCTTTTCTTAGCGATAAATAGTAGCTATAATTGTTCAATACATAATCGTAGTTATTGTCTATTTTCAAAGCCTCGTCATACGCCTGATCTGATTTTTTGTATTGCTTGTTTTCTTGATAGCAGTCGCCTAATCTAGAATTTATTTCTAGGGAAATGTTGTCGTTGTTTGCGGCTAATCTTTTGGCTTCTTCTAGCCATTCTATTGCTTTTTCTGCTTGTTTCTTCAACTGATATGCTGTGCCGCCGAATAACCATAAAATACCTTGATTAGGAAAATAGGTAATTGCTTTTTCAGCATGTACAATCATGCTGTCAAGCTTGTTCAGCATAGCATCTGTCTGAATCAGCTTAATCCATAAATTAAAATCGTTTTGTACTATTTTACTAGCCAAGTTATATTGTACCCAAGCTTCTTCGCCTTTTTTCTCTACATTTAGCAAATCTCCCAATGCCTCATGCAGCTTGGCGTCTTGTGGGTGTTGCCTTACGGCAATCTGCCCGTACTTTGTTGCCGATTTTCGAGTTTCGTCGTTGGGGTCAGTTGCCAACTCTTGCAGCACTATTAGTTTTGTATCGGGTGCTACCTCGGGCGAAGAAAATATATAATCTAGTTGCAGTTGAAATTTGGCTTGCTCGCCTTTGGCTTTATAAATACTCATCAGCAAAAGCCTTGCCTCGCCACTGGTAGGGTGCTGTGCAATTACAGTTTCTAAGTATTTGATGGCTTCGTCGCCTTTGTTATTTGAATACAATATTTCTGCCTGTGTTATTTTCATGTCTAGCTCGTCAGGATATTCTTTGAGATAGGCATTCCCCTCGTCTATAGCCATTTCTAGCTTATTCATTTTCAAATGAAGTTGCTGTTTTTGCCGAGTTAGCTCTATTGTCTTACCAAATACTTGTTCGATTTTTGAATAGGTCTTTGCTGCTTCTTCAAAATTTTGAAGGTAGATGTAATCGGTAGCCATTTCATAATAAAATTCTTCCGAATTCGCTACTTCTGCGATAAGTCTTTTATAGGTTGCTATGGCTTCCTTTAGGTTGTGCTGGCGTTCGTATATTTGTGCTAGTTGCTGATAGTAGTATCTGTTTTTGGTTTCAATTTTTACAGCAGCCTTGGTGTGCTCTAGTGCATCGGGCAGTTTTTGACTTTGTAAATATATTTTACCTAGCATATAGTGGGCAGCAGCAGCATTGCCATCTATAGCCAACGTTTTTTCAAACCAAGATTTTGCCTCGGGATAATTTTCAATTACGAACTGTTTCATGCCTTCCGAAAAATTGGTCTCTGCCATCTGTTGCTGTGACTTTGCAGCAATACCTGATAACGATTTTTTAGGCGTTTTTTGACAGCCGTACAAGCATATCAACAGCAAACAAGAAATGAAAAATCGCAATATCGTCATCGTATAAAAATAATATAAATAGGGGGTATGAAGGCTTCATACACCCTATTCAGAAGTGAAGTGTGGTTTATATCGAAATTACATTGTAATCTCCCACGCTTAAATCGGCGGGGCGACCTTCTACTGTAGCAAAATTGCCAATCATCGAATTATTAATATTGGCATTTTTTATTTTTGAATTTTCTTGCACAATTGATTTTTTCAAAATTGTATTTGTCACTTTACTGCCATTGCCAAGCGATACGTGCGGGCCTACTACGGAATCTGTGATTTCTACATTCTCTCCAATGTAAACAGGTGGAATGATTACCGAATTGATAATTTTGGCACTCGCTGCTATCAAATTTTCATGCTGAATGTATTCTAAATATCTGTTGTTGGTAGCTACTGTAGAATCTTTATTCCCGCAATCCAACCACTCGGATACTTTGCCTGGCTCAAACTTGATGCCTTTGTTTTTCATGTTTTCAAGGGCATTGGTCAATTGAAATTCACCTTTGTCCTTAATGTCATTATCTAGCAAATATTTGATTTCATTTTTCAAATTGTCACCATCCTTAATGTAATATATGCCAATGATAGCAAGGTCTGACACGAATGTTTCAGGTTTCTCTACGAAATCAGTGATGATGTTTTGCTCGTTGAATTTCACCACACCAAATGGGCGAGGATCTTCTACTTTTTGCACCCAAATAACCCCATCTTTTGATGGATCCATTTTAAAATCGGCTTTGAAAAGCGTATCGGCAAAAGCGATTACCAGATTCCCCTTGAGAGAAGGCTCTGCACAGTATATAGCATGGGCAGTTCCTAATGCTTGGTCTTGATAATATATCGTACATTTTGCACCAACCGAAGCTGCAATGTCCGCCAATTTTTGCTCTACTTCTTTACCAAAGCGACCGATGATAAAAGCAACTTCCTCTACTTGCTCGCCAGCTACTTTAGCTATGTCTTCTACCAGTCGCTGAACTATTGGCTTGCCTGCAATTGGTATTAATGGTTTAGGAACAGTAAGGGTATGTGGCCTCATTCTTTTGCCCATCCCGGCCATTGGTACTATAATTCTCATAAAAATTGTTTTTAAAATGTGTTGTTGATAAATGTTGATTTTAGGTTCTCTACGAATATTTTCAAACTAGGATTTAGAGGGTAAAATTGTTTGAGCAGCTTTTGTTTCTGGTAATCCTTAGAAATCTTATCGTAAATATTGTTATAATTTTTAGCTTTAGTATCTATTGTATAGCCATCTTTAATTAATATTTGGTTTACTCTTTGCAAACAATTTACTGTAGCCTGCTGGTGTGGTTTGGTAGAATATAAAAGAGGCAACACCCAGCATTCGATAGATTCTACCGCAATAGCGAATATAATTTTATCCTTGTATTTATCAAACATTGTTCCCATAACCCATTGCAATTTTTGTTGTGTTGCCAACACCATTGCCCCTGCATCACGTGTTTTGCCATCTATATTTTTGGGTACATCAAAGCCTTTATCTTCACTTACATCGGTATCTATTTGAATTACGATGTAATCTATAAAATTTAATGCCTCAGCCATTCTTTCCGATTTGCACCAATCAAATACTTTAGTCCAATTTGCGTGCGAAGTTTGGGCACCAGTGGCGTAATCTCGGGTTGGTTGCAACGCTCGAATGTCCAAATCATTATTATTGAAAAATCCTGTTAATATATTTTCTATAATGGCATGGTCTGTAACCCCCTCTGATATTAGCCCAATGGATATTTGCTGCTCCATGTTAGAAATTTTTGGGTAGTGCACCTATATATCCCCTCATCCAAGCCTCTGATAGCTTCACATCCATACCATTCTGCTTAGGCTCTACTCTAGTGTTGATGGTATGCCCTAACTTATTTCTGCGTACAGCAAACAACCTTTGTTCTGAATTGGATAAATCTAAACCATCCAATACTGCTGGGTTGTGCGTAGTCAATATTACTTGCTTATTCATCTGTGCTGACAGCTGTACCAATACTTTTGTCAATTCGGTGCAAAGCCTTGGGTTCAGTGCGTTTTCAATATTATCTATTGCAAAAAACTGGGGTGTTTTGTTGCTAATGAATAAGCTCAAATAAAATAGTAAATATAAAAACCCTTCATTGGAACTTTTTTGGTCAAATCCTTTGATGCTTTCATCAATATATTTGTCTTTGATAGAAAGGTAAAATTCGTTGGAAAGTGCGTTTTGAGGCAGTTCAAAATCATTGAACCAATCTATTAATTTTAAATTTTCATTTAATAGTTGTAGTTCCTCTTTAGAAAATGTTTTAAGCAATTTGAATAGCCCCTCGCCACGAATACCTAAGGGTTCAATCTGTCCTTCTTTTTCAAAAGTACGCAAAGAAGAGTTTTCAGGAGCATAAATTAAAAAAGGTGAAAGGGAAAAATATTCCCCAACAATTGTCTGTATTGCTTCATCGGAAAGGTCAGAGTGCATATAAAGTTGAGGTATTACAGCAAGTCGTGATTTTTGGTTATTATCTGTCCATTTTTCAAATAATATATTGGAATGAGCCAAATCGCAATCAAATATTACATTTTCATTATCAGTATATAATTGGATGCGAATGTTTTTGCTGGTATTCTCTGATAAAAATGCTGAACGCATCAGTTCTGGTTTTACCAACCGAATGCCTCGAGAAACAAAATATTCATTGTCTAGCTTGTTGTCTTTAGCAGCACTTGCAAAGGCAATGGCTTCTAAAATATTACTTTTCCCACAACCATTTTCACCTATCAGCACATTGAACCTACCCAATTCAAGTTCTGAATTTTGTACCGATTTGTAATTTTCAATCTTGATGGATGTAACCATTTTAATAAAATAAAATTATCGTACCCCAGTACTGCCAAATCCTCCAGCAGCACGTTGAGTATTGGCCAGTTCTTTTACTTCTACCCAATCTACATGATCATGTTTGGCCACCACCATTTGGGCTATTCTCTCGCCATCTTGAATCACAAAATCTTGGTCAGAAAGATTAATTAATAAGATTTTCAATTCGCCTCTGTAGTCCGCATCAATAGTGCCAGGGCTGTTTAGTACGGTAACGCCATTTTTGAATGCTAAACCACTTCTGGGTCTTATTTGGGCTTCAAATCCTGTGGGCAATTCTATG
>JAAFID010000009.1 GCA_013297765.1 Cytophagales bacterium
CCACGAGAGTCGCCATCAAGTTTAGAAAGTACTACCCCATCAAAGTTGATGCGTTCCTTAAATGCTTTCGCAGTATTTACAGCATCTTGCCCAGTCATCGAATCTACTACAAATAGCGTTTCTGTGGGGTTCACGGCTTTTTTAACCTCTGCTATTTCCTGCATCATGGCCTCGTCTATTGCTAGACGACCTGCAGTATCTATAATAACTATATTTTTGTGGTTGACTTTTGCAAATGCTAGTGCATTCTTAGCAATTTGAACTGGACTTTTACTTTCTGGTTCAGCATATACCTCTACACCTACTTGTTGCCCAAGTACTTTCAATTGCTCTACCGCAGCTGGGCGATAAACATCGCAAGCTACTAGCAATACTTGGCGACCTTGTTTTTTTAAGTGATTGGCTAGTTTACCAGAAAAAGTAGTTTTACCCGAACCTTGCAAACCCGACATCAATATTACCGCTGGGTCGCCCTTAATGTTGATGTCTATCTTCTGCCCACCCATCAAAGCAGTAAGTTCTTCGTTTACAATTTTCACCAGCAATTGACCAGGAGATACTGAAATGAGCACTTCTCTACCTAGTGCTTTTTCTTTTATGGTATCAGTTACCGATTTTGCAACTTTATAGTTTACATCGGCATCTATCAATGCTTTGCGTATTTCTTTAACTGTTGCCGCTACGTTAAGCTCTGTTATTCTACCATCGCCCCTTAGGGTTTTAAACGCTTTGTCTAGCTTGGAACTTAAATTTTCAAACATGAAGAATAATGATAATATTTTTTAGAATGCAAAATTAGTAAATATTATCATTTATTTTTGATTAAAAATAGCACGAATCGAAAATGGAACTTTCGGAAAATTTAAAATCTTCTTATGCTAATCAGTATGAGAACAGCAATACTTATCAGTGGCGAAATACAGGTGCAAAATATAAAGCATTTAATATTTTAGACTTATCAAAAAAAATATCTTTTAAGAATGTTTTAGAAGTAGGTGCGGGCGAAGGAAGCATTTTAGAGTGGCTTTCGAAATGGAATTTTTCAGAAAATTTACATGCAATAGAAATATCTGAAAGTGGCATCGAATCTATTAAAGGGAAGCATATTCCTCACTTGAAAGAAGTGCTCCTTTTTGATGGCTATCAAATTCCATATCCCGATAATTTTTTTGATTTGATAATTTGTTCGCATGTGTTGGAGCATGTAGAGCATGAAAGAATATTGCTAAGAGAAATTAGTAGAGTATCTAAATTTCAAATTTTTGAAGTACCAATTGATTTTTCATTTTATGTAGATAAAAAGCTAAAGCATTTTTTATCTTATGGTCACATCAATATATACACACCTGGGTTGTTCAGATTTCTTTTGCAGTCAGAAAATTATACAGTGCTAGATGACATCACTTATTTCTATGATGAAGAGATTTTTAATTTAATTTATAAACATAATAGAATTGGCAAAGCAATTCAAAAATTAAAAAATAATTTTATAAAAATAATACCTTATTTAAGTGGCATAAAACCGAACTCGTACGCTGTACTTACTAAGAAAAGTAATGATAAGCTTTCGATATTTTAACTATCACTGAATAAATTATTATAGAGTGATAAGTGTTTAGTTGCAATAATTTCTTCGTTATAATTTTCTAATACTTTAGCTCTAGCATTTTTTGCTAAACTATCGTTTTCTTTATCAACGTTGATAGCCCAGTGAATACTTTCAGCTAAACTCTTTGCTGAAATATCTGGTATCAAGTATCCATTTTGTAAATGATCAATCATTTCTGGAATACCTCCTACTGGGTATGCAATTACAGGAGTGCCGCAAGCCAAAGCCTCCATGATGGTATTTGGCAGATTATCTTCCATAGCTGGTGTAATAAAAAAATCAGCCCCATTGTATAGTGCAACCATCTCTTCTTCACTTTGCACGTTACCAAATTGTACTGCATGGAAGGGAAAAAATGAAAGACTTAAATCCACTTGAGATTTTCCACAGATGGCAAATTCTATACAATCAGACGAAAGTGGATAAAGAGATTTAAAGATTTGAATAGCTTCTTGCAATAAGCCAAACCCTTTTCTGTAATCATGCACATTGGCTGCTGCAAAAAGAATGATTGTTTTATGAATAGATAATCCCAATCGTTTTTTAGTTTCAGCTTTATTATAAGGTTTAAACAATTTCGTATCAATTGCATTAGGGATATGTACAATATCAAATCTATTGATTAAACTACTTTTTTTTGCTTGATTTTGCATCCATTGGCTACAAGCTACAAAGGTGATATTATTTTTAGCAGAACTAAAAATTGCTTTTTTCTGAAGCCACAATTGATGAGAAATATCCTGTATTGATGGTTGTTTTAACATAAAACATTCGCCACATTCGTTGACAAAGTGGTCGCAAAGCCCGCTATAATGACAGCCTCCCGTAAAAGCCCACATATCGTGCAATGTCCATACGATAGGTTTATCTAAGTCAAGTATCTGCTGTAAGCCCTGCAAAGAAACAAACCCTTGATTAATCCAATGTAAATGAATAATATCTGACTGATTAATGGCATGATGCGAGGCAATGTCGGCTCCACAGTTGGCCATAGAAAATGCAAACCTATATTTTTTTTCTTTTACAAATCTAAAAAATGAGATTCTTTCCCCAAAAAAGAACAGAAAGGAAAGCCAATTACTTAGGATTTGTAAATAATGATTCTTTTTTTGATAGTATTCTTTTTTTGTAAAGATGCTGATATTTTGTTTATGATTTAGTAAAGCACTTTTTAGGCGTTTACAAGCCGTAGCTGCACCGCCAGAAATTGTAGAATTTACCAATACGATTTTCATTTGAGCGAAGTATTTACCGCAAATATGTTCAACTGTAAATCCATATTGGGGCCTTTAGCAATTATTTGCTCTAAGGGTTTATCAACAATTTTATTTGATGAAATAGAATATCGAAACCCATTGGTGGTAAGTATACCAAGCACTTGTTGTAGCACCTGAGGCTCATTCGAAAACGAATGATATTCTATAAATATTCTATGCACATTAATCAAGCTGTTTTTGCAATCTAGCAATACCTCATATTCTGCACCCTCTATATCCATTTTTAAAAAATCAACTCTTGTATACTGTTCTAGTACATCCTTTAATCGAGTGCAGGGTACGGTTACTATGTTGTCCACCCCTTTCAAACTAGCACCATCTGCCCCATCTGTACTTAAATTTATAGTACCATTATTTATCCATATGGCATGAGGTATTATAGTCGTATCGCTTAGCTTTAAATTATTAACATTTTCTTGTGCAACCTTTGCAATACTCGAATCTGCCTCATAGGCTATTATTTTGCAATCAGGGTAAATAGTTTTGTAATAAATACAGCTTGTGCCCACATTTGCACCGCAATCAATAATAAATGGGTTTCTTTTATTGGTATCAAAGTAGTAAAATTGTTTGTAAAAAATCTCATAATATTGCCATATAAATGATAATGAATCAATAATATGAATTTTATGTTTCAATATTTTTATTTTTTTGTGCACAAACCTTTCTTGGTGTCCTACTGTGGCCATCAATACTATAAAATTTCTATAGTTTTTATTGGTAAAAAAAAGATGGAAGTTTTTAAAAAGAAATTTAAAAATCAGCATAATCTGAATAATGATTAATGACTAAGATGTTTTTATGGTTTTGATAAATGAGCAAACTTCTCATTTAATAAGGATGAATTATAACTAAAATCATAAGCAAGATATTGCTCATCGGTATATAAATTAAAGATGGAGTAATTTTTTAAAATATTCTCAACTACTTTAGCCAACAAATGAGTCGATGAGGAAATAGGTAAAAATCTTCCCAAATAAAGCATTTGTCTATCTTTATATCTTGTAAAAACATCTTGTGTAATATTTCCAATTCTATTTTCTGGCAGTAACTCTACAAATCCTCCTGCATGTGCAGTTGGCAATAGCATATTGGAGCCATGCACACCTATGACCAGATGACTTTTTGCGTAAATAGCTGCCCACTTTTTTTCTGTTTCAAAATTTATATTTTGTTCTATGTAATTTGTTGCATTTGTAAATTTCAATTTTTTGTTGCCTATTCCAACAACATTTAGTTGAATACCAAAATCTAACTTGGCTATTAAGTTTACAAATGACTGAATTTTATTTTTTTGAATTTTTATAAAAATACCTGCTATAGGCTTCAGAATTTTCTTTCGTTTACATATTTCTAGCAATTTATCTACATTTTGAGAAGAATTCCATAATCGATCTTCTCTGTAAATAAATGTAATTGTCAACGGTAAAAATCCAAATTTATGAATATCAAAAGGTTTTACGCCAGTAAAATCCTCAATATATAATTTATGCAAATTTGGATGCGAATAAGCAGGACTTATGTAGAGATTTGGAAACCTGTCAAATTCTGGTTGAAGTTTTTCATTAAGAGAACTATACCAATGATTTCCTTCTCTTAATTTGATATCTACAGACCAAGTTTCAGCTACATAAGTAGGAACTAACCACTTAAAAGATTGTTGAATAAGTACAATAATTCCCAAATTTGGGTGAAATTGATTGTAAAATTGTGCATTAAATAATTTAAGCAATACGTGACCATAATAACTGTCTATACAGTTTATAAAAACGTATGAATCATAGGTTTTACCATTGTTAGCTTTTTCAATTGACAATTGTTTATGATTTTTTGATTGAAAAGCTTTTGTTAATGATTTGTCAAACCAATTGATAGGACGTTGCTTAGAAACAAACAATTTTCCATGTGTATCTATTTTGGAGGGGTAATATGCTGCATGACCCACAGGCAAATCTCCGTAATATTGCTGACCGCAATCATTGCAGGCATTGAAAAGTAGTATTCTGTGTCCAGTAAATATAAGTTCTTTATTGATAGTAAGGCTACTTTGGCAAGTGGGGCAGCTAGATGTAAATAAAAAATGTGGCTTTAATTCAATCATAACGTTGTTAAATCTACAATCGAAGCGACATAATTTGCGTAATTAAAATTTTCCATACTTGGGTGGTAATTTCTCTTTTCAATGTTGTTAGGCATAATTTTGTAAATGCTATAGCCCAAAGAATTAAAAAACAAAAAGAAATCTTTTAAAAATGTTCTGGAATCTATATTTGCCCCACCATACTCAAACTGAATAGCTTTAATTTTCTTTTGTTCCAACAAATTTTTCATTCCCAAAAATGCAGCCAATTCATGACCTTCAATATCTATTTTTAAAAAATCTATATTATGAATATTATTTTCTGCACAATAACTGTCGAGTGTTATTACTTTAATAAGTTCTTTTTCATAAGTTTGACCTTGAATATCTCTCTGATAAATAGAAGATAAGGAGTTATGATTGGTATTTGTATATATTGATAATTCTTCATTTCTATCGGATATACCAATTTGATTGAGTATAATATTTTCTTGTTTGGATAGATTTTGGGAAAGTTGATCAAATGTCTGATTTACTGGTTCAAAAGCATGTATAAAATATTTTTGAGTCGATTTCTCACAATATTTAATAATCATTTGGCTATAATGCCCCACGTTTGCACCAATATCGATGAATAACATGCTTTGATTAGAAAATTTTGCTATGTACCTAGAAAGTAAATAACCTTCTCCGTTGGTAAGAAAATTAATATTATTATTATTTTCTATTTTATTAAATATTCGAAGAATGAGCGACCTTAATTTTGTGCTTTTCATATTTTCTTGAATTGGTAGAGGCCTATTCCATACCCATTTTCTTTGATATACATGTTTACCATGTCATTTTTATAAATATATCTTTCTTCTATTAATTCACAATCATAGAATTGCTCTAATATAAATTCTCTAGTAAATGCCCTATGAGCATTGAAATAGATTTTGTTAGCATCATTTATTGGAACAGAAAATAGTATAAAACCATTTTTTGCAGTAACTCTTATCAATTCTTTTATAGATTTTTCGCTACCAAAGGCATCTATTGAATCGCCATACCTTCCCAAACCTATATGTTCTATAACACAAAGCGACGATATAGATTTAATGCTATTGTTTTCAAATGGTAAATTTAAAATGCTACCTTTAATGAACTTGAGATTTGGCAATTTCAATGCAATGGGTCTTATATCTATCATTGTGGTAGGCACAAACTGAGATATTATGCCAATAGTTTTGGCAGCACTACCTATATCAAAGTGTTCTAGAGGCGGGTTTTGAAAAATTTTTGACGCCGCCCAACTATCTTGATAAAAATAAACAGGATCTAAAGGAGTATTGGTTGTTTTATCCTGCAAACAAGGTAAAAAATCCTTTATATAAAATTGAAAATTGGAGTTTTTTAAATCATTTTTAAGTTTTATATAATCTGATATAAAATTAAATAAATCTCTTAAAAAAGTGATAGGTTTAAATCTAAAGTATTGTTTAAGAGCTTGAATAAGATTATAAGCAATGACAAAGATTCCAATTTGTTTAAATTTATTTTTAATACTCATCTTTACATAGATTGGAAAAAAATCGCTGGTCTTTCTTTGTGAAAAACACAACGAAAAATTTTATTTAATTTATTTTTAATTAAAAAACTCTTTGTAGGATTTTTTAACTCAATGTTTGATAGGTATTTCGGTGCTATAAATTCAAAGAAATCAACTTCATTTTCAAATATTTTTAATTTAATTTCGCTTGTAAATTCTTTTCCTGTAGCAAATAATCTTGGATCTACTTTTTCAATTCCTATTTTAGCAATCCCCCTCAAATGCATAGCAAAATCGGTATAAAGTTTCATTTTCTCAATGTTACTTTTATTTTTTGGTAAGCAAACTATCGTGTCGGCAACAATATCCATAAAGTTTAAGTGTACATTAAAATCATATATATAATCGTAAAGCAAAGTTGGAAATTCAACGTATTTGGTTTTGGCAATTCGATTTAGTTCTTCAATTAAAACAGGTAAATCATTGACTGGCACATGCTCTAAAACATGCGAGCAGATAACATAATCAAAAGATTGATTATTAAAGGGAATTTTATTTTCTACAATTTGGAATAGAGGTTTTCCTTTGAGTTCCATTTTTTTACCACCAAATTGTTTCAAATCAATAGAATCATCTGAAGGGTCATACTTATCTAGTAAACAGTCGCTACGCCAAAAAGGATAAGCACCAGGACCCAGCTCTATTACTAAATCTGTTTTTTTAATATTCAATAAATTAGGGAAAAACACGTAGCTTCTTTTTTAGTAAAATAATTGTTTGTTGGTATAAAGAATTCAAATCTGAAGATATATTCATATGATAGCAAATTACCAAAACAGAAGAAGTAATAACAATACATTTTAAAAATATAATTGCTAAAGCAAGGAATAAGCTAGATGGAGAGAATATAAAAAATTTAAAAATCAACACTATACTTATACTCAATAATATAATTTTTACTGTACCAATAGAAAATGGTTGAATGCCAAACTTGAACCAAATAAATATGAGCTTCAACATATTAAATATAAAAAGAGACAAAGCAAAAGATATCGCTGCACCATTGATGCCTAGATTTGGGATTAGCAATATATTTAAAACGATTGTCATTGCCGATAACAGTAACATTGCCATTAAATTAAACTTAAAATATTTAGAATATAAAATTATTTCACTATTGACCCCTGTCATCATATCAAATATTTTTCCTAACCCTATGAATAATATTACATATTTGCCTTGCATAAATATTTCATGATTAGGAATGATATATAGCAATTCGTCTACACAGCACCATACGCATAGAAATAAGACCACCCCAGCAAATAATTGATTGATAGAAGATTTTTTATAAATATCTGCTATTGTATCTATGTCATTATTTTGCCAAGCCTGCACAAGTATTGGAGTGCTTATTTGGGCAACTGCTCTTTTAGGAATTTCAATTACAGCCCCTATAAAAAAACCAACACTATAAACCCCTGTATTAGCTAAACCTTTGGAAGCTCCTATAAATATGGTATCAATTTTTGAAATCACCAGACTTCCAGCAGTGCCTGGAATAATAAAACCTACATAGCTAAATATTTGCTTTACTAAATTGGAAGAAAAAACACTCCAACAAGGTATTAAATATAATATTTTTAAGTAAAAGCTATATATAATCAATAAGATGACAGATATAAAATAGGTTGCCACAAATAAGTATAAGAATAGAGTAAGAGTAACAAATTTGAAGGCAAACAACAATATCAATAGAGAAAATAAAAAACGTTGAATTATTTCTCTTACTATCGTTGGCACTACTATTCGGCAGTGTACTCTGCAATAAGCCTCAAAAATACTGGAATACATTTGAAAAAATGCCAATGGGACAATAAGGTAAAAATAATACACCAACATTGGTGATTTGTCTTGAAAAATGGAAAGTAAAAATTCATTAAATACTGTAAAAAATAGTATAAAGAGTACAAAACCAAATAGTGCATAGATGATTAAAAAAAATAAAAAACCATTGTTTTTATTATCATCGGTTTTAAAATAGGGGAAAAATCTATCTGCTACATTTGCCGCTCCTAGCTGTATAAAAGATCCAAGCAAAAATGGAATATCTTGCAACAGTCTCAATAAACCTATTTGTTCAATACTAAAAAACTTTGGAAGCAAAAATAATGTGTTCGCAATGCCAAAAACAATTCCAATGTACGAGAATATAGTACTCTTAATACTTTGTCTAATTATAATTCCCATCTTTTACTTAAATATTTTCATAAACAAATAGATAAGATAACTGGGAAGCATTTTAATTTTAATTTTTAAATAGTAATTTTTTAATAATTTTCTAGCTATCTGATTTTCGGAAATTTTATTAGTAAAATTTGGTATTTGCTTTTGTAAAGTTGAATGCTTGTATACACTGGTAGCAAAAGAGTGAACTCCACTATTGTCGTTCCCCGTATTATTTACAAAAGAGGTATTGGGAAAAAGTGTAAGCCCATTTTTAAAAAACATACTTGCATACCATCTAATGGCCCAAGAATCATTTTGCCCATTGGCACACTTACGAAGCATACGGTGGTAATTGAAGCTGTGACCGTAATCAAAGGTTTTTACAGCAGTATCGTCAAATTTTGATAGTAACACTTGAGCCGATGACTCAAAAGATTTCCATGATGCCGCCCATGTTGCCCAGCCCCAAGAGGAGCAATGCCTTAAAAAAAATGTATCTGGCAATAAATTGGCTTGTATGGGAAACCAATACCCAGATATTTGCATCACTTGTTCCTCATTTTCATATTTTTCTAGAGCTGCATTCATGTATTCCAAAAAAGTAGCGGATAGAACCAAATCATCCTCTAATACTATTATTTTACCGTATTTTTCTATTACACTTGTTACCCCACTAATTACAGATTGGGCAAGACCTAAGTTGTATTCTTGAACAATAAACGTTAAAGACATAAACCCATAATTTTTATTAAATAATGCCCTAACTTCTTGTACAGATTGAATATCAACATCTGATGCATTTACTTTACAACCATCGGCATATACAATTACGTCTGTTTCCTTTGCTAAAGTATTTTGCTCTAAAGAAGCTAAAAGCCTAGCGGTATGAACAGGGCGGTTGTAAACAAATAGTACTACTGGAGCAAGCATTATTCAATATTGGATTGTTTATTCTTTTTCACTTCCACAACTCCAATTAACCCCACCCCTATAAACAAAATAATGGAGCATAGCATAGAAATATTTTCTCCTAAAATATAAGACCTTGGCTCAAATTTGAACTCTATTTTATGATTTCCAGCCGGCACATTTAAGCCTCTAAGAATATAATTCACCCTAATATGATTTGTAGGTACTCCATCAATATACGCATTCCATCCTAAGCCCGAATTATAATAAATTTCTGAAAACACTGCCAATTGTGGGCTGGTAGTTTTAGATTGATAAACCAAATCATCAGGTGCATAACTTGTTAATTGAATATTTGCCAAACTATCGGTGCCTCGTACATTAATTGATTTTAAAGCATCTTTATATTGAACATTTACTACAGCGGTAGTTTTAGGATTTAAACCTTTTAAACCAGCTATCTCTTCATCTGGAGAATTTACCCAATTAATATTTTGTACAAACCAAGCATTGCCTAGTGCATCAGGATTACGCTGTGCGACTGGAGCAGTATTCTTTTGTTGCTGAACTATAAAATATTTTGTGTTCAACATATTCAAAACTGCCATATTATTATTACTAATATGTTGTTCTATCACATCTTGAACTCTCTTCATTTTTGCTCCAGAATATCCTCCAACAGATTTGTGAAAATAAGACGTGGTAGCGTCGTTGAATGTACTAACAGATGCATTAAATACCCTATAATTAGCGTCTGTATCTTTAAGAATTTCTAAATCTGCAGGAGTAGGCTCAAAAGTTTCTAAGGCTTTACGTTCATTCTTGAAATCTTCGTCATTCAAATATCGTTTACAAACCGCCCACATATCAAATAATACTAATACTGCTGTAATGGAAAGTAGCAATTGATAATTGATTTTTTTTCTTACAAAAAGCCAAATTGTTATTGCTGCCAATAATACCAATACCAATGACCGCAAAGCATCCATTTTAAATAGACTTATTCTATCTTCGATAAAAGATTGAAAAATATCTTCCGACAACTTTTCGTTCTGCGTTACTTGCATCAAAACAGATTTAAAATAATCGTCCGATGTTTGAGCTATTTTACCTGTAGCGTCCACTGTTTCAGATATTTTTTGAAAATCCATTACTGAACTACCTATCAGTAGAAATAGAATAAATATTGCAGAGAAAACTCCTGTAGAGATTTTGAGTTTTTTTTCTATTTCCTCATTAGTCAATTTGCCCGATAATATTTCCTTTGTACCCCAAATGCCTACCCATACAATGAATATGGAAACCAAAGCATGAATCATAGTTACGGCTCTAAATTTATTGTAAAGGGGAAAATGGTCAAACAAAAAGTAATTGAACCATTCCAAATTTTTGCCCCAAGCCATCATAGAAAACAAAACTATAACACCTAATATCCACCATTTTATTTTATCCTGAATGACTAGCATACCTAGCAAAAACAAAAAGCAAAAAATGGCTCCCATATAGGCAGGCCCAGAAGTACTTGACTGCTCACCCCAATACAATTGCCCACCGTAGCCACCTATATTTTGAACAAAATCTTTGGCAGCACTTTTTGGCACTCCATTTTCAACCATTGTTGTATATACATTGGACTTTTCATTCAATTTTCCCTCTGAAGAACCGCCGTAAAAATTAGGTATGATGTAGGTAAATGTTTCCACTATGCCATAACTCCAACTATAGGCATAGTCTCTATCTAGTCCACCAATTTTTGCTTGAGCCGAAGATGATTTTAATTCTGATGGGCCTCTGGTCGAATATTTAGTATATTCATAAGTAGTCCAAAATCTTGAAGCCATACTTCCTATACACAAAATGCCTATAGACAAGGCTATCATTGACGCATAAATAAACTGTAAAATTTTCTTTTCCTTAATTGATATTAATAGGTAATACAAAACCAAAACACCAATACCTATAAGCAGATAATAAGTAATTTGAATGTGATTGGCATAAAGTTCCATCATCGCAAAAAAAGATGTAACCAGTGCTCCTAATAAAAATCTACCTCTATAAAGAAGAACAATACCAGCAACTAACGGCGGACAATAGGCAACTGCTACAACTTTAGACACGTGCCCAGCCTGGATGATGATAATATTATACGAAGCAAATGCAAACCCTACAGCACCAATAGCACTAAGCCAAGGATCGAAACCTAAAACAATGAGCATAATATAAGCACCTACCAACATCCAAAAGATAAGATTTACTGGTAAAGGCAAAATATAGGTAAGATAACTTGAAAGCCTAGAGGTATAACTTTTAGGAAATTCTCCTTTAATGGTATAAGTGGGCATTCCACCAAACATGCTGTTCGTCCATAGGGGCATTCTACCTGTTTCTTTTTTAAATTGAGTAGCTTCTTGTGCGGCACCAGAGGCCTGCACCATATCATGCTGAAGAAGAATCTTGTGATCTAATACAGGTTTGCAATAAAGAAAAGACAACACCAAAAAAATTGCCACCACTATTGAGTGTGGTATTAATGATTTAAAATTCATTTGATCAAATAATTAATTTTTTCTAATAATTCTTCTTACCTCGCAAGTTAAAGATTATCGCTCTAATTGCTATAAAAATATGTGAGATAATGGTGCGAAACCAACCATAGTGGTTCAAATATATAATAAATCTTTCTTTCCAAGCTAATTTACTATTTTGCAAAGAATATCCCCCTACCAAATATTGGCTTATAATTAGATTTGTATTCACTATTATTTTACTTTTTTTAAGTATGGCTATCACCCAATCTATATCGGCACTGCAACGGTATTTAGTATCAAACTTTGATGCTAAAGCGGTACGCACTATTATTGATTGGTGCGAAACCAACATTCCTTGCTGAAAACTTTTCCAAGTCAATGATGCTGGTAATTTTCTAGTCGATAATTCGCTTCTGGTGCCTAGTATATTACCCCAATCATCTATCAGATTGGTTTCTCCAAAATAAACATCGGCATCTGTATTTTTACTTTTTATATTGGCCAATACTTGGGCATTATTTAACCTATCTCCAGAGTTGATAAATACAATGTATTTGCCTTTTACAATATCCAATGCTTTGTTCATTGCATGGTACAGCCCTTTGTCTGGTTCACTTTGCCAGTAATCTATCTTATCATTATTTGCCCGAATAATGTTCAATGTATTGTCTGTAGAGTTCCCATCTATTACCAAATATTCGTAGTCTTTTTCCGTCTGACAGGCGATACTATCTATTGTTTTTTGAAGTAAATTTTCACTGTTGTACACCACCGTAACGATACTGATAAAAGGCTGTGCTATACCAGTATTTCTAGTGCCTCCTACGGTTTTGGTGGGTGTAAATTTGGCTTCCATTATCCTTATTTCAATACCGAATTTGCAGCCGTATAAATTGCTTCTATTATCTCTACCACTTTCATTCCTTCTGCAGGTGTAGCGGTAATGGGCGTACCTACTTGTAGATGGTCGATTGCATTCTGAATCACAAATTCGTGATTGGCGGCACTACCTTTGTAAAAGCCATAATCATTAGCGGGCAATGATGGTGCTAGCGCTGGCATTTCATAATTTTGAATATGACAATATTGAATCTCATTCATGTATTGTCCACCTACTTTTACACTTCCATGCTCGCCAATGATACTAATGCTGCTTTCAAAGTTTTTATCCCAGGCGGTAGTAGTAAAATTAAAACTACAAGTTCCACCATTTACAAAATCAAATAGTGCAACACCACTGTCTTCAAAAGCTATGCTGCTGCCATGGTTAAAATTATGGGTACGGGCAACGATATTTTTCACATCCCCAAAAAGCCAATATAGTGTATCAATGTAGTGGCTGAATTGGGTAAATAACACACCGCCATCAAATTCGGCACTGCCACGCCAAGGGCTTGATTGATAATACCTACTGTCTCTATTCCAAAAACAATTTACAGCTACTAGATTAATATTGCCTAATAATTTATTTTCTATAATTTCTTTTAGCCACACCGCAGTAGGGCTATAGCGGTTTTGCATTACGCAAAAAATATTTTTTTTCATTTCCAATGCCACATTCAACATGGCTACAGCGTCTATTTTAGAAAGTGCCATGGGTTTTTCGCATACCACATGATGCCCCGCTTGCAGCGATTGTGTGGTTTGAATTTTATGATAGCCGTTAGGCGTGCAAATATTCACCACATCAATATTTAAGCCTGCTGCAAATAATGCTTCTATGGAAGTAAAAAATGGTATTTGATATTCTTTACCTATTTTTTCAGCTATAATTTTGTCTGTATCTACCACGGCCACCAGCCTCGCACTATGTGTATTGGCAATTACGCTACAATGCCTTTTGCCTATATGCCCTGCCCCTACTACTGCAAAATGAATGGTATTGTTCATATTCTATTTGATGCCATTGACCTATACATCGCTCTTTTGTTTTGTTAATTTTTCCAAACCTAGCAATACATTTTTACAAATAAAAGCAATCTGCTCTTGGTCAAGTTCCGTGTGCATAGGTAGCGAAAGTACCGATTGACATAGGTCTTGCGATGTTTGCCCCATGGATTGATTATTCCATTTTTGAAATGCTGGCTGGCTGCTCAACAGCGATGGATAGTACACCATTGAGGGAATACCTTGTGTTTGCAAATACTTTTTCAATGCGTCTCTGTGCGGTGTTTGTATGGTAAACTGATTGAAGGTAGATGGAGTATTAATTCTTTCTTTTGGCAATTTTAATAATTCACTATTTGAAAGATATTGCAAATACTGGGCGGCAGCCATTTTTCTATTTGCCAAATACTGGTCAAAGTAGGTTAATTTGACATTCAATATGGCTGCTTGTAAACTATCCAGCCTAGAATTAATGCCAACAGATTGATAACTGTATTTGACCACCGAACCATGATTAGCCAATGTTTTGATGCGAGTTGCAAAGTGGGAATCTTGTGTGCATACTGCTCCACCATCGCCCATAGCACCTAGATTTTTGGTAGGAAAAAATGAGGTAGTTCCTATATGCCCCATCGTACCTGCATAGTGCTTACTCCCATCTTGCCATTGGCATGTCGCACCTAAACTTTGAGCCGTATCTTCTATTACATAAAGATTGTATTTTTTTGCTAAAGCCAATATGGGTTGCATATCGGCACACTGCCCAAATAAATGCACGACTATAATTGCCCTAGTATTGGTAGTAATATTTTTTTCAATTTCCGCTGCTTGAATATGATAGGTATCGTTGCAGACCTTTGTAAATACTGGCTTGTAGCCTAGCAGTGCAACCACTTCGGCTGGTGCTACAAAAGTAAAATCAGGAACTATTATTTCGGCATCTGGTGGCAAGTCTAGTGCCATCAAGGCTAATTGTAGTGCATCGGTACCATTTGCACAACCAATCACATGATTTACGTTCAGTAATTTTTGTAGTCTTTCGCTGAATTGCTCTACTGCCGACCCACCAATAAAAACAGACGATGCAATGGTTGTAGATATTGCTAAATCTAATTCAGATTTTATTTTTAGATGCTGACCTAATAAGTCAACCATTTGAATTTGTTGCACTAGAATTGAGTATAATGATTTTTATTTTTTTATGATAACCCAAATTAAGTTTATTTTATTGCAATAATATGTAAATAGATGCTGGAATGCCCAATTGAATAAGCGTTATACTAGTTTAAAATTCTATCCAACTAAATTATAAAAACTACTTTAATATTATTTTATCTTTCAAATTAGAACTAATAATAAGAATTCTATATTTTTTTTATTAAAATTGCCCTAGTTATTACAAGCAAAAGCTGTTTTCTAAAAATTAAAAAATCATAAATCAACAACACTTGAAGATAGCTGGAGAATGCTAGAAATTTTAAAATATGAAAAAAATGAAAAGAATTGCAGTATTTACTTCTGGTGGCGACGCCCCTGGTATGAATGCATGTATTAGAGCAGTAGTACGTACAGCCAAATATTACGATTTGGAAGTTTTTGGTATAACCAGAGGTTATGATGGCCTTATCAACGGAGATATTGTGGAAATGGATGAACGGTCGGTAAGCAATATTATTCAAAAGGGAGGTACCATATTGAAATCAGCTCGTAGTATGGATTTCAAAACAAAAGAGGGAAGAAAAAAGGCATACCAAAATTTAAAAAAATTAAAAATAGATGGATTGGTAGCCATTGGTGGCAACGGAACATTTACAGGTGCAGAAATATTTTTTGATGAATATGGCATACCTACGGTAGGTGCCCCTGGAACTATTGACAACGACTTATATGGAACTGATTTTACAATCGGCTACGATACTGCTGTAAATACTGCACTAGATGCCATAGACAAAATACGAGATACTGCCGACGCTCACGATAGAATATTTTTTATAGAAGTGATGGGTCGTGATACTGGCTACATTGCTGTAAGATCAGCCATATCAGGCGGTGCAGAGATGGCAGTGATGCCTGAAACAAAAACTTCTGTAAAAGATATCATTACCAAACTGAGATTTGGAAGTAGCCATTCCAAAGCTTCGCACATTATCATCGTGGCCGAGGGCGACGAGCCAGGCAGGGCACAAATCATTGCTGACAAGGTAAAAAAAGAATTGCCAAACCTAGATACTAAAGTAACGATGCTGGGCCATATCCAACGTGGTGGTGCACCCACAGCCGCCGACAGGGTTCTTGCAAGCCGCCTAGGCGTAGGTGCTGTAGAGGGTCTATTGAAAGGCAAGGCCAATGTAATGGCTGGTGTAATTAACCGCACCCTTACCTACACTCCCTTTCACGATACTATTACCAAGAAAAAACCATTGAATAAAGATTTGATACGATTGATTGAAATATTAAATGGAAGAAAATACGCTACTGAAGCGTAGTTTAGCCTATGTAACCTAAAAGCAAAGCAAGCATGCAATTTATGCTTGCTTTTTTTACCTCAATTTCTAATATTTCTTAATCACAAATTCTACACGACGATTCAGTTTGCGACTAGCTTCTGTGGCATTGCTAGAGATAGGTTTAGTGCCACCATAGCCTTTCCCATCTATACGTTTTTTGTCAATTCCTTTGGATACTAAATAATCTTTTACAGCCTTTACTCTCTCTTCAGAAAGTTGAACGTTCATTTTGGCATTTCCCTGATTGTCAGTATGACCGCTAAGTTCTATTTCCATCTTAGCGTTTTCTTTCATCATCACCACCAACTTGTCTAGCTCAGCAAAAGATTGAGGCATCATTTCGGCTATGCCTTGTTTAAAAATAATTTTGTTCAAGGTGACTGTTTTACCCACTTCTATTCTGCTCAATTCTATATCTTTTACTACAGGCATCGACCCATCGGCATAAGAGAGATCTAGCACATCGGTATAGCCCATAAAACCTTTGGCAGAGGCCGAGAAATAATATTGTGACCCTGCACGCAATTTTAAACTATAGTCGCCCGAAACAGCATTATTATCTACCGATTTTACAAGGCTATTATCTACTGTTCTTTCAAACCTTATATTGGCAGGAGTAGGAGCGCCATTTCGCTTATCTACTATATTGCCCTTCACTATTATTTCTGGTTTTGGTTTTGGTGCTGGTGGACGTATGGCTAACTGCTTGAACAAAGGCAATATTTGATTAAAATTATCTTTTATTATTTCCTTTGCAATCACATGGTCATATATTTTCAAAAGAGCTATTTTACCATCGCTTGCTTCATTGCCAATACTAAGATTGTCGTGAAATAAATTCAGAAAATTATGATTATCCAAAACTGCTAACTTTAGCGAATCTTTAAATTTATAAATGAGATTTCCATTTACAAAAATGGAGGTAAACCTAGTTGCAGAATCTCTAGTGAGAACATAGTGTACATAGTTACCGGGCTGTATGGGTGGCATGTCTGCCGACCCATATTTATAAAAAGCAACTTTTCGTAGGTAAATGTAAGGCCCCGTATCTGATTTTTCATTTTTAAAATCTAACACTCTTTTCCAAGCATTGTACATCTCTAATTTGAAATACAGCTCTACCGAAAACCCTTCTCTGATAGGGTTGCCTGCCTCCGCATTGTCAAATCCTAATCCGCTATTGAGACCAAAATGATAGACCTTTTTAGGATAGCCGCCCAATTCTTTAATAGTATCCACTAAAAATTTGCCTGGTTTTTCTAGTTCGACCAATGGTACTCTTTGGTTGCTGGTATCTGCCAACGTGCTATTAAAATCAAATACAAAAAGTTTCTGGGCACATATTGGTGCAGCTGCAAGCACCAATACAAGAAATAAACTTGAAATAAAACTAAAAAAAATACGGCACATATATGTTTTTTTTATTTGATAACGGGGCTAGATGTTGTCGCAGGTAGCACATTGCATACAATAGTTACGGTTGCGGCATTATTAGTGGCATTAGACAATATAGTAATCACCTTATTTTGTCTCCCCATTTTACCTTCTGAATTGAAAGTAGCTTTAATTTCGCTTTCTTTGGTGGGTGCTAAAGGTAGCTTGCTCCACTGTGTTGCAGTGCAACCGCAGGTAGTGATGACTTCTGAAACTATTAGCGGCTCTGTACCTGTATTTTTATATTTGAAAACATACTCTACTTTTTGACCTTGTACTAAGTCTCCAAAATCGTGGGAAGCTTCCGCAAATACAATCACAGCTCCATTTTTGGGACCTTGACTAGTTTGTGCAGCAATATGTTGTACCATAAAAAAAACTAAACCAATAAGAGCAAACAAAAAAGATTTCATAGTTGTCATATTTTAATGAATAAATTTGAAAAAATTTGAGCTACAATAGTCAAATTTAAAGCATTCCAATTTAATGATTTTTATTATTGTAAGTATATTTTAAAAACATCTCTAAAAATTAATTCATGCAAATAAATGATGAAATCGTACTTAAATTTGGCAATCGACTGCGTGTACGTCCCAGCGGTATAGTAACTGCTGAAAATAGTGTACTATTGATAAAACACACTGCACTAAATGAGGAAGGTGTTTTTTGGTCGCCACCTGGAGGTGGTTTGCAGTTTGGTGAGAGTATCACAGAATGTCTAAAAAGAGAATTTGTTGAAGAAACAAACTTAAAAATAAGCGTAGGAAACCTATTAGGCATATACGAATATAGGCACAACCCACTACACGCTGTGGAACTTTTTTTTCATTGTCATATTGTAGGCGGTAGCATCGCCTTGGGTACAGACCCAGAACTGAAGCCAGAAGTACAAATAATACAAGATATTCAGTTTATAGATTTAGAAGTACTGCAATCTTTGTCGCCTAGTATGGTTCATCCATTATTTCACGGTCTCAAAAATATATCAGAATTGCTGAAAGGGCTTGGATTGGTTGAGCGATAGATAAAATATAAAATGAAAAATCTGTGGAAAACTTCTATGAATAATATATTTTATTAGCCCAATCATTTTATAACTTTGGAAAGATAGAACATTTCAATATTGCTCAATATGCAAGAAATCGCCGTTGCATCTTATAAATTAAACAAGAAAATAAAAGACGATACTTTTAGTGTGGATCATCTATCTGAGTATTGTCTTTCATTGCAGATTAGTTCCAAACTTTTTAGGGTATGCATTACCGACGCTGCCCGCAATCGATGCTTGCTGCTAGAAGATTATCAATTTTCCCATGTACAGCACCCCGACCAGTTGATAGAGGTATTGCAAGAAATATATGACGACCATCATCTACTACAAGCTGGCTATTGGAAAAGTGTAAAACTGGCATTGAAAACACCTAATTTTTCTTTGGTACCCAACGCATTGTTTGATCAAGATTTTGCAAAAGATTATTTGAATTTAAACTGCACTACAAGTTCTATCAGCGGGGACGAAGTGCTATATTACAAGCAACATAGTTCCGATGTAGTCAATATTTTTTCAGCTGACAAAAAAATTATAAGTTTTTTTGAGGCGGCATACCTTGGTAAAAAATTAAAAATAGTACACCATACCAGCTCTTTGATAGAAGGTATCATGGTACAAAACTCGCATAAAGAACAGCGAGAAATGTATCTGTACATCGAGAAAGACCAATTAACAGTAGTAATCAAAAAAAACAGAACATTAGAATTTTGTAATTCCTTTTTCTTTACCACACCTGAAGACTTTGTGTATTATGTAATGTTTGTTGCAGAACAATTAAAATTTAACCCAGAAAAAGATGAAGTAACGCTATGGGGAGATTTACTACCCGATTCGGCATTTATCAAAAAGCTAAATATGTATATGTGCCATATCAAATTTGGCAACAAACCTGCATCGCTCTATTTTGGGTATAATTTTGACGAATTACTAGACCATAATTTTTTCGATTTGTACAATTTGCACTTATGCGAATAATAGATAAGTAGAAGAAATTAAAAAGATGTGTTGCTTATTTATTTACATTGATAGTCAATAAAATTGACAATAAGGGGGAGTTATGACATGCTATTGATTTTTAGTAGTACTAGTTCACCATCCAAAATTAGAAAATTAAAATCGCCTATGTCTTACATTTTCTAAGGATAATAAATATATTTACTTTCTACAATACACACCTAAATTGACACTGGCATACCCAACAGGTAGCTAGAACCTATGATTTCAGATATTTTAATAACACTACTTTTTGTACTTCTCAACGGATTTTTTGTAGCAGCAGAGTTTGCTATGGTCAAAGTACGAAGCTCGCAACTAGAACTAAAAGCAGCCGAAGGAAGCAGTACCGCACTCATTGCGATGGGTATAGTAAAAAACCTCAATGCTTATCTGTCGGCTACTCAGTTAGGTATTACCTTAGCCAGTCTAGGCCTTGGCTGGATAGGTGAAAGCGTAGTTTCTCGAATTATTCTCAATATATTCGAGGCATTTCACATTGTAGCCAATCCTGTATTGGCACATCAAATTGCTATTCCAGTTGCATTTGGCATCATCACCATTCTACATATTGTTTTTGGCGAGCTAGCCCCAAAGTCTATCGCCATACAGAAACCAGAGGAAACTACACTTACGTTAGCATATCCTATGCGGTTTATTTACATTGTTTTTAGTCCCTTTATTTGGTTTTTAAATGGATTTGCAAATTTGCTTTTAAGAATACTTGGATTCAACCTTTCACACAAACTAGAAACACATTCTTCTGAGGAACTGCAGCTACTGCTAGAGCAAGGGAAAGATACTGGTGTAATTGAACCTAGCGAACACGAATTGATTAAAAATGTATTTAGTTTTAATCAGATTACTGCTCGGCAAATTATGGTGCCACGAACCAGTATCAACGCCATTAACAACGAAATGACCAAGGAAGAAATATTGACCAAGGTAATCAACGATGGCTATTCTCGCATGCCAGTTTTTAAAGATACGGTGGACAACATCATAGGACTAGTGTACACCAAAGACCTGCTGCGTATGCTAAACAGCGAACATGGTGTGGTGCTAGAGCAAGCCATAAGGCCGCCATACTTTGTGCCACAAACAAAAAAAATACACGAGCTATTGAAAGAACTTCAAAACATGCACATGCACATGGCAATAGTTACCGACGAGTTTGGGGGTGTTGCTGGTATTGTGACCATTGAAGATATTTTGGAAGAATTGGTAGGCGAAATTCAAGATGAGCATGACGAGGAATCGCCTATAGTGGATAAAATCAATGATAAAGAATATTTAATCAATGCACTCTCTACTATAGAAGACGTCAATGAATATTTGCCCGAACCCTTGCCCAAGAGCTCAGAATACGATACGGTGGCAGGCATGGTAAGCATGCTTTTTGGCAAAATTCCCGAAATAGGTGAACGCATAAAACACCTCAATTACGAAATCACCATTCTTAGAAAATCAAAACAAAGGGTATTGGTAGTAAAGGTATTTCACGAAGTGGTGGTAGAAGAGTAAGTAGATTTTTATAAGCATGAGCTATTTTTGAGATGTAGGCAATATTAAATACTCTTTCATTAATAATATCTTTTAGACTTATTAATTGATTAATATATAAAACTTTAATAAAAAAAATACTACACAGGCGAAAACAAACAACTCCAATGAGCAGATGTAAACTAAAAAATAACGGTATTGTTTAAAGTAAAGTTTTTGATACAGGTATTACGATTTTTAATTTTACAACATCTTGCTTTATTTTCAAAGTATTTTCGATTTGTGATACCATTATTTGAAATAAGATTTGAAAAACTATAAATATTCCTCCACTAAAAATCAATAACTACCCTTATACTTCCTCACAAACCATTCAAGGCTTACCATTGCGAGTATCATAAAAAATATCCAAGGCAGGTTTACCAAGTCGCTAAGTTCTTCTGTGGTGTACATCAAACTTTTAAGGTCTTTTGTTTTAAGATTGTTTGCGAGTTGCTCCATATTTGTCTGATGAAAATAAGTACCGCCACTTTTTGCCGCTAAATTTTTAAGCATCTCATGATCGGCAGTGTTATTCAGTGCTTCTAAATTGTAGGCTTGTATGGTAAACTCTCCTTTGCTTTTTTCTACTTTGCCCGAGAGTAGCGTAGTAGCTTCGTATTTGTATATTCCCTGTTGCAGCCCTTTTATTTCAAACCTTGGCGATTGCTGCGTGGTAACAAAAGAATATGGAACTACACGATTATTTTCATCGGTAATCTTCAAATCAATTTTATGATTGTATGTCTTTTCATACAAGTCGTTATAAATTTCAGTTTCAAAAAATACCGATTCGTAAGTACTAAATTCGTTGGTGGTGGGGTAGCATCTGAATTTTCGCTTGTCGTCTTTGCTAGAAACTAGCTGCACCATATTGGATATTAATTTATCAAAAGTCTTGCTATCAGTAGTCTCCATCATTTCATACAAACGCCATTGCCAAAAACCTTCGCCAAAAATGGCTCCAGTTTTCTTTCCATTCACATTGGCAATGGTAAATAATGGCTTTGAAGAAATGGTATTGCCTATTTTTTGATATAATATAACTCCACTATTTCCATTGGCGGGCATATTGAAATTGCCATAAGGTACCATCATGGGCGGGTAAGAGGCTATGGTCTTTTTATCGTCATCGGTCATCGAAAATTGTTGAAACTGCTCATTGAATGCAGTCGTTACATTGTCGGTTTGCCCAAAGCGAGCATTGATGGAGAGTTGTTTGTTAATGGTATTAAAATCATGCAAATTAGATTGATTGCCTACTACATAAAGTGCAGGTGTCTCTTTTTGAATCAGTTTGGCCAATATCTCTTTATTAAAGCTAATCACATTGGGCACTTGATAAAATATAACCAAATCGTATTTGGCATCTACATAAGTACCGATACCTGATATATAAAGCGAAGTTTCGTAGTTGTCTTTCTTTTCTAGTGCACTACACAGGGCTTTGATATCGGGATGGGGGCTTGCGGCAACAATTAATATTTTTTCTTTATTGTCCAGTACCTCTAGGTAGGCATGTGCCATATTGTTGTCTTTGGCAAACTCTTCTTCTTGGTATAGAGCCGTGATTTGATAGTGCTGTAGCCCTTTGGTAGCAGCATCTAGCAAAAATTCAACTTGATAACTGCCTTTGGCATTGTTGGGCTGAATGGTTTTACTATCCAGTATTTTTTTATTTTGCGAAATGGTAATATTGATTTTTTTTCCTAAGAAACCATATTGGAATAACTCTGCTACGATAGGAAATTTGTTGCCGATGTACGTAATTTTATTGTAGGAAAGCGATTTTATTCTAATATCTTTTTGCGGCACAGTATCGCCAAGCCCAATGGT
The DNA here is from genome assembly GCA_013297765.1 of Cytophagales bacterium. GTDB lineage: Bacteria > Bacteroidota > Bacteroidia > Cytophagales > Cytophagaceae > REBA01. The sequence goes on from JAAFID010000009.1 coordinate 23,414, forward strand.
GTATATAGGCACAGAGGGGGTGCTATAACTTGGGTCTATTCCTTGGTTGTATATACCATCGCTTGCCAACACAATTGCTTGAACGTTTTTATTGGTAAAGTCAGATTGAATGCCCTGCAACAACTGACTAAGATTGGTGGTTGGCTGGTCAAATTTTAAACTTTCAATATCGCTACTCACCTTACTACCATTGAGTGAAGCTACTTTTAAATCTACAGTCAATTTGCCGAGTGTGCTTGCCAATTGCGACAACTGAACCTTGGTATTGGCAATGTAGGCAGTATTTTTGGGGCTAGAAATCGACTGCGAATTGTCTATAGCCAGCACGATGATAGGCTTTTCAAAATAGTTTTTGAAAATTTTTAACAAAGGTGCTAGTAACAGAATGGTTAAAATCAAGCACACCACAAAACGAATTGTGGCCAAGCTATAGTTGATGTTGCGAGACCAAGAAGACTTGGGCGAATACAGCAAATGACTCACCATTGCCGATACCAGTACACATAGTATCAAATACCATGGAGAGGCTTGCCATATTAATTTTAGTGAGGTCAATGGATAAGTGATTATTTAAAAGAATAAGGGTGCAATCTACAAATTTTGATTACACCCAAAAAATATACTAGGTAAGCATACCGCCATCTACTTGTATTACTTGGCCTGTGATGTAGGTCGATAAGTCGGAAATTAGAAATACTACTGCATTGGCCACATCGGCTGGGGTTCCAGCTCTTTTTAGGGGTATGCTGTCTTTCCAGCCTTGCACTACTTTTGGATCTAGTACTTCTGTCATTTCTGTTTCTATAAAACCCGGTGCGACGGCGTTGCTGCGTATATTGCGAGAACCCAATTCTAATGCTACAGATTTGGTAAACCCAATGATACCAGCTTTAGAGGCAGCATAATTGGCCTGTCCTGCATTGCCACGCAAGCCTACTACCGAAGTAATATTGACGATAGAGCCATATTTCTGTTTCATCAGTGGTTTGATGGCAGATTTGGTAAGGTTGAATACAGATTTTAAATTGGTATTAATTACAGCATCCCAGTTTTCTTCGCTCATACGCATCAGCAACCCATCTTTAGTAATGCCTGCATTATTTACCAACCCATCTAATGTACCAAAATCTGCAATAAAATTGTTCAGCAATTCTTCAGCAGCAGTACTATTAGAGGCATCTGACTGATAACCTTTGGCCTTCACACCAAGCGACAGTAGTTCGGCCTCTAGTGCTAGCCCTTTTTCTATGCTAGATAAAAATGTAAAACCAACATTTGCACCTTCTTCGGCACAACGCAAAGCAATCAATTTGCCAATGCCTTTAGAGGCACCAGTCACCAAAATATTTTTTCCTGTTAGTAAACCCATTCGACTTGTTTTTATAAATTTGTTTAGTTTTTAAAATTGTGAATTTATAGGCGGTTGTGCAATAAGAAAATTGAGTATTTGTACACGTTTCTATTTTTTTTATTGCAAATTTACCATTGCCTCTTTCTTCAAGGCTTCGTAAGACGACTCTTCAACGGTTTTTTTGAAATAAACTTCGGCATTTTTTTGCTCGCCTTTAAATTTAAAAATCCTAGCAATACCAATGTAGGCATGACCTAGAAAATCATTTACTGGAAACTCTACTTGTTTCGCAATTTGAATCGCTTTGGCATAATGTCCCATAGCCAATTCCATATTTTTACTTTTTTTTTCATACCATATTCCTTTAAAAATATGGTAGGCCATGTCAAATACTTTTCGTTGTGTATTGGCCATTTGCGGCAGCAATTTTTCTGCCTCTTCATACTTTCCAGCCATCAACAATGCTTCAATATGCCGTGCAAAAAAATTGATATTTTGAGGGTAATTTTTGTACAAATATTCTGTATTGATAAGCGCATCTTGGTATTTGGAAAGGTATTTTATTCGCACTATTGCTAGGTAAAAATGTGCCTCGGTGCGGGTAAATATCGACGATTCAGATGCCGTTTCTAGTTCTTTTACTCCACGCACTTTGTTTCCTGGAGCAAATAGCCACATAAAAGATTTATATACCGAATGAGATTCGGGATATTGCTCACGATAAAAATCATAAATGCCGGCAGAAAAATACAACTCGTGGTAAGTGTCTTTGAGTGCGTAGCCTTGCCGCATATAGTCGTACGTTTTCTTGGCATAATTGATGGCTTTTAGGGTTTCCTTACGTTGCGAATAATACAGGGTAATAGTGCTATAGATAGACATATAAAAAAAAACTACTTCAGGATTATCAGGGTATTTGGCATCTATTTTCTTTGTCTTCTCTAGTGCCAGTAGCAACCAATTCAATGTTTCTGTCGATTGTTCTTTGTAAGTATTGTTGTAAAATATTTTTTGAAAGGTGTGCATCGACATCAAAAAGTCATACGCTGGGCTGCTGGGATATTTCTTTTTTACTTCCAAAAATAGTTTCTCAGAATCATCAAATTCCATATTGTACATCTTATCAAGCCCATGCTTCACTATAGCACACGTTTTTTCATCTTTATATACTAGGTCTTGCCCCATGGCGGTGGCTGAATAAAGACACATTAATAGTGGTAATATATATTTCACAGTTTAAATGTTTTTTTCCACGCCGCAAATTTTATTATTCTAAATAACCGCTGTGTAGCAGTAGGGTCTAGCCCTGCAACTATGCTATTCCAATTTTTATGTAGCGATTTTGAGTCAATATATTCATCCATATCTTTATTGATGTACTGTTTGAAAAATTCTTTCTTTTCATTCAACCACTTATATTCAGGGGTTGCAAAACCTAGCTTATCTCTCCTATTCACTATCTCTGTAGGCAATATATTTTTCATAGCAGCCCGCAGTAGTGACTTGCTTTCGTTTTGACGAATTTTGTAAACGGAAGGAATGCTAAATATTTTTTCTATCAGCGGCAAATCGTCGGCAAAGGGTACTCGAGATTCTACCGAGAATCGCATTGAATTTCTATCCCCTGTGCGTAATAAAACTTTCAAGCCAACGCCAGTAAATTGCTGAAATAATAATTGATTCAAATTAGGAACAAATTTTTCTTTCAAGCTATCGAGCTGATGGTTGTTGGTTTTCCAAAAATCATTGTTGATATAGCCAAACTCTTTTCTACTATTTTTAAATCCATATTTTTTGAAATAAGCTGAAAAATTAGCTGCCAAAATATGTTTGGCACGAATGCCAAAAATATGTTTGTAATTTGAAAATTCGGTATCAATATGAGCAATATTTTCTCGCACTTGTTTCCAGCTTTTATTGCGAATGGCTTCATAAAAATAAGCAACAAAATGTGGAGAATAGCCTGCAAATAACTCGTCTGCCCCTTGCCCATCTAGCGTTACTTTAATGTTTTTTTGATGCACCAATTGCATTACTTTGTACTGAGCATAAGTGCTAGAGGCAAGTATAGGTATGTCTTGTGTATAGGCCAAGTCTTCAAAATCTTGTACCAGCCCTTCTGCATCAGGATAGGTTTTATGCCAATTGGTCTGGGTGGCATCCACCACTTTGGCCGCCCAACTGGTTTCGTCTATAGATTCGTTGTGGTATGATGCGGTAAATACGTTCTGCCTCAACCCTATTTGATTCATAAATTTATTTTTCATCAATAAATCTGTGGTACACACAATAGATGAGCTATCGATACCACCGCTCAAACAGCTACCAATAGGGGCATCGGACCGTAGCCTTCTGCTAACAGCTTGTACAAATAGTTCCTTGGTTTCGGCAACATGAAAATCAAATTTCTTTGCCGAAAAATCTTCCCAATCATGGGTATATTTTAGCTGGTAGTATTGCTCTTTTTCAAATTGCCCAGTGGCTGTATTCAACGTTAGGTGGTGGCCTGGCAATAGTTCTATTACTCTTTCAAACAAGCCTTGCTCTTGCGACTCTGTAGTGCCAAGTGCTAGGTACTGAAAGGCAGCATTATTGTTGATTTTATTTTTTACAAAGGGCATTGCCACCAACGCCTTCTGCTCGGATGCAAAAGCAAAAATATTTTTATCAAAATAATAGTAAAAAGGTTTTACGCCAAACCTATCACGAGAACAGAAAAGAATATTTTTAGATTTGTCGTAAATAGCAATTGCCCACATGCCATTAAACTCTTGAAAACAATCTTTACCCCAGTATTGATAGGCTTTCAGCACCACCTCGGTATCTGTAAATGAGAAAAATTTTGCACCTAATTTTTCTAATTTCTTTTTAATTTCTACATAATTATAAATTTCACCATTAAAGACTATCCATAGACTTTGGTCTTGAATACACATAGGCTGATGCCCAGTAGGATGAAGGTCTATAATACTGAGGCGACGATGTGCTAGCCCTAAGCAATAATTTGCACTATTGTCTTCTATATTTGTTTTCGGTGCATAAGGCAATTCTATATGATAACAATTGCGAGGAGTGTCTTGCCCACCCATGGTAGCATGGGTAGTATCATTGGTATAAAAAAAACCTTCATCATCTGGACCTCTATGTCGCAATATGTTTGACATAGCTTGCAAATGTTTTTTTACATCTACAAAGCCAGCATTCAAACTTACAATACCCGATATGCCACACATAGTTTAGTTTCACATAAAGTCTCTAAAATAAACAAAACATTAATTTAAATAGCTACAACAAGCGAAAATTCTGTCGAATGAAAACATCTCAAAGCCAGTATTGCAAAACCTCTCTATGAAGACTTATATTGCAATATGCAATTATTAAAATCTTCTTTTTGGACCTTATTATGGATAGGAGTCAAAGTCGTATGTAGCTTTTTTATTAATAAAATCGTATCTGTTTTTTATGGTCCTTTAGGCATAGCATTGCTGTCGCATATTCAAAACTTTTTTGCCGCTTTTTTAATTCTTTGCCAAGAGGGCATCAACAAGGGAATGATAAAATCCTTATCACACCCCAATTTAAGTAGTATCAAACAAAATACATTTATTACGGCTGGTGCTGTTTTTAGTGGGCTTGCATACCTAATTATTGCTTTGTTAAGCATTATTTTTATTCATCCGCTAGCAACATTATTCCATGTATCACAACCCTGGCTATGGCTAGGCTATGGCTTGCTAGGCATGGGCTTGCTTGTAGTGCATTTTTTTGTAATGTCTATATTTTTAGCTTGGCAAAAAATAAGACTATATAGTCTCCTCAATATTGCTGGCAGCATTATCACTGTGCCTTTGGTATATATTGCTAGTAAATATGGGAAAATAGATTTTATGCTCTTGGCCGCCACCTGTGGAATGGGTTTCATGGGTATTGTGGGCTTTATTATTTTTAAATTTAATATCCATAAAACTATTGCCTTTTCATTTGACAAATTAGGTAGTGCCTACAAAGATATTTGGCAATTTGTAATCATGGCGGCAGGTATCATGATTTTTGGCAAATTTACCGAAATAGGGCTTCGCCAATTTGCCATAGTTCAATTTTCCTTAGAAGAAGTAGGCTTGTGGCAATCGGTAGTAAAACTATCCGATTATTATACCGCTGCATTTACCTCATTACTTTCTGTCATATATTTTCCTAAAATAGCTTCCTTACTCAGTGAACCAAGGCAATTGCGGCAGTTTGTGTTTCAAATAATTTCTTGGTTTGTGCCTATCATTATCATTGGGCTTTGTATCGTATATGTTTTAAGAAAGGAATTAATGGTATTTTTTTTCAACGAATCATTTCTTGCAGCTTCCAACTTTGTATTGTGGCAGGTAGTGGCCGACGCCCTCAAATTAGCATCATTTTTCTTCGTATTTATTACCAATGCAGAAGGTCGTACCAAACTATTTTTAATCTTAGACGCTAGCTCTGCTATCGTTTCTGTGGTATTTTCTTTTGCTTTTGCCAAAATTATGGGAATAGAGGGCTTGCTAGTAGCACAGGTAGTTCGATATGTTTTTTACTTGGCAATACTTATTTTTGTTTATAGAAAATTAATTTGGATGAAAGTAGAATAATGGAAATACCAATAAACTAACTGAAAAATTATAACGATATTTTGAACTCTTATTCATCCCCTAATAAAAAAATTCCATGAACTGGCACATACTAAACCAAACCGACCAATTAAAAGAGATTGATGTACTATCTCAAACATGCAAAGTTTTTATCTTTAAACACAGTACACGATGCTCTATTAGCTCGGCTGCTCTAGGACGAATAGAAAGAAAGTGGAAAGAAACTGATGAAGAAAAAATAACCCCTTACTTTTTGGATTTAATCAAATTTCGAGACGTTTCTAATGCTATCGCTTCACACTATGGTGTAGAACACCAGTCGCCACAACTGCTGGTCATTGAAGGGGGAAATTGTACTTTTTCAGAAACTCATTTCAACATCACTTACGAATCGCTGATGCAACATATCTAGCTAATGCTGTGCAGGGCTGCTGGGCGAACTACTGCCGCCTGCAAATTTTTTAATATTGTAGGTAAGTGTAAGCATGTAGTAACGCTGCAATACTTGCGTGCGGTTGTCTTCCGTATAAGTTTCAGTCACTGTGCGGCTGGCACTGTTATTTTGATTCAGTAAATCAAATACAGTAAGCCTTATTTCTGCCATTTGCGATTTTAAAAATTTATAACCGATACCAGCATTCCACAACCAAAAATTTTGATTGTACGCCGCACCTAGTCCTGTATAAAGCGTGTTGTTTATATCGCTACTAAGTACCAAGCCTCGCCACGGCAACCAGTTTGCCTTAAGGGAAGCAGTTGAAAAATAATAATTATTGTTCAACTGCGGCTGAATAGAATTTTCAATAATATTGTAATTGGGGCTGTAGGAAACATTGAAGTCTATTTTCTGACTTATATTGCTGCCTATGCCCACACTACCATTAATATTGTAGTTATTGGAATGGTTGCTCACTTGATTGATTAGACCTGGGGTTCGGGTATAGTTAAATCCAGCATTTAGGTTTAGGTTGCTTTTGATAATTTTGATGGGCATGCTGTAATTTATAAAGGTTCTATAGTTCCAGTACCCAGCCAAATTAACTGGTTTGGTCAGTTGAGAACCTCTTTTCAGCATTATGCCTTGGGGCAGCATGGTGTCTTTTGGGGCTATCAATGTAGCATTTGCAATATAGTTTGTGCTGATGTTTCCACCCATAAATATAAAAAATGAAGTGCCTTTTTCTACCTTGCTGATGTTGTACCTAGCCATGATAAAATTTGAATACTCTTGCACCAAATCTGGATTGCCCGAGGTGAGCGAAAGCGGATTAGCATTATTTACCACATTTTGCAATTGTGTTACTGAAGGGGCATTGGTATTGGTGCGGTAATACATTCGTAGATTTCCCTTATTGTCAAAATTGTATTGGTACATGGCTGTAGGCAATATGTTTTCAAATTTCTTTTTTACCTCTAGCACCAAAGGAAAAGTCTGCTGGCTAGACAGGTTTACTGTTTGATAGTTTGCTCCAAAATTGAAATTGTACTTTGCCCCTTTTTGCCTATAACTGAGCCCACCCGATTGAGTGGTAATGTTATTCACAAAATTATTGGAAAGCTGCGTATCTAAAAGGTTGTAAGATTGTGTGGCACTGTCATATTTATTGGTCAATTGGTTCGATATATTTCTATTCCATGATGGGCTGTACGAAAATTGTAATGAACCAACCTTGCTTATCGGCTCGGTGTATGAAATGTTGGTATTGTAGGTATTGCCTTTGGATGTTGCTACTGCCTGCTGGTTTACAGCCTGTGTCGTAATGGCATTTGCTACATAAAAACGATTCAACGCATTTAGATCATTGTCTGCATCTCTAGTATTGATGGTGGTTCCCAAATTCAAGGTAAATGTCCTACCATTTTTTTTAAATTTGTGGTTGTACATCGCATTGTTTGAAAAATTAATTGCATCTGAGGTGGCTCCATAATCATTGGCAGTGCTGTTCAGCAAGCTATTATTGCCTAGTGTAGTAGTCCCGTTGGTCAAGCTATTGGCATACGATTTTTGATAACTGACCTGTGGGGTAATGAGAATGGTATTATTGGTATCTATATTGTATTCCCAGCGAGCATTAAATCTATGGTTTAGATTATTGCTGGCATTGGTATTTTCTTGGTTAAAATACTGATTCGTACCATCGGGCAAATAGTAAAATCGTTTGGTAATACCGCCTGTAACATTGACTGATTTATTAAAAAAATAACTTGCCGTTACATTTATTTTCTTGCCCCAAGTATCGGTATAATTAATACCATAAGCATGGGTAGTATTGATGCCCCCAGCTTGCCCTACCATAAAATTATTGGCTGGTCCGCCACCGCCCGGGCCTCCCCTACCTGGTCCGCCACCACCTGGCCTACCGCCACCACCCTGCCCACCTCGCTGCCCACCAGCATTGATACCAGACAGGTCTTGTGAAGAAAAATTTTGTTGATTTACATTGTTGCTCTGCCCTACCAACGATATGCGTTTGGTCTTATCGAACGAATTGTAGCTGCCCCCCAAAGCAAATCTATCATCTGTGCCGTAACCTGCATATACTCTACCAAACTGTCCATTGCTCATACCAGGCTTGGTGGTAATGTTGATGCTCTTTTCGGTATTGCCATCATTAAAACCCGACAATCTTGATTGATCATTCATGCGGTCAAACACCTGCACCTTATCTATGGCATCAGCAGGAATATTTTTAAGTGCCATAGAGGCATCGCTTCCAAAAAATTCTTTCCCATCGACCAATACTTTTTTAATATCTTCGCCCTGGGCCTTCACAGTACCATTTTCTAGGGTCACTCCAGGCATTTTGGTAATCAGGTCTTGGGCATTGGCATCTGGGTTTACCTTGTATGCACGGGCATTATACTCTGTAGTGTCGCCTTTTTGTTTAGACCGCACTTCTAGCCCTTCCACTTTCACCTCTTTCAGCACACGGGCATCGGCCTCTAAAGCCAATACACCCAAATCTGTTTTACTGCTAGTTACATTGATATTTTTACTTAAACTTTTATAGCCTATAAAATCAGATTGAAGAAAATATTGGGTAGATTTTAAATTTATAAAAATGAATTTACCCGCCGTGTCGCTCACTACTGCCATTCGGTCTAGTGTATCAGAAACGTTGGTAAGCCTTAACACAACACCTACCTGTGGCGACTTGCCTTCTGCATCTATCAACCTACCCATAAGGCTAGATTGCTGTGCTATTGCCACCGAGCAGTAAACACATAAAAAGAAAATTGAGTACAAAAATTTCATCTAGCAATTTATACAACCATTACCAAAACAATTGAAAAAATAGATGTATCAACGACAAATAATAGAAGAAAAGGGCAAATTGATAGATTCAAGAAATAGCAAATAGCAATGTAAATTACAGCAAAAGCTATTGCAATCTAAAAGTGGAAGTGCTAAATTGTTGCAAAGCCAAGTAACCATGACCGATAAAAACATACTCCTCTCTGAACCTTTTTTGGCAGATGCTCATTTTTCTCGCTCGGTAGTATTACTGTGCGAACGCAACCAAGAGGGGGCTATGGGTCTAGTGCTAAACAAACCTACAGAAATACAAGTAGGCGAGGTAGTGGCAGAACTGATAGATTTTGAAGACAAAATATATGTTGGGGGGCCTGTAGCACAAAACACGTTGCACTTTATACACCGCTACCCTAATCGAATAGAGGGCGACATCCCTCTCATGAAAAATCTATACTGGGGCGGCAATATCAATGATCTATTGTACAAATTAAAAAATAGAGAAATAGGCACCGAAGACATTCGTTTTTTTCTAGGCTACTCGGGCTGGCACAACGGGCAACTAGACGAGGAACTAAAAGAAAATGCCTGGATAGAAAGCCAAGCCACTACAGAAATGATATTTGAAAATTTACCTCAAGATTTGTGGCGGGTATTATTAAAAAATATGGGCGGCAAGTATAAAGAACTGGCCAACTACCCTATCGACCCTAGAATGAATTGAGCAATACAAACATTATTTATAATATTAATTCTATTTACAAACCAATTGATCAATGGTTATTCCAATTAAAACAATATTTTTGCTTTAGAAACTTTAGCGTATGACAAATTATAACACTACCGCCACCACTTTGCAAAATACATCTACTAACGAAGAAAATTTTGCAGAAGATAACGATGCCATAGATTTGAGTAAATCTAGCAAAGCAGAACTGCTACAAATGCTACAAGACCTCAAATTGGAAGAAGGTGCATCAAAAGCCAACGCAATGCTGAAACAAATCAAATTTAGTTTTGACCAATTGGTAGAAGTTGAAAAAGAAATAGCCTTGCAGCATTATCTATCAGAGGGGGGAGACCGTACAGATTTTGAATTTAAGAAAGAAGAAATTCAGCAAAAATTTGAAAAATTGCACGATACGCTAAAAGAAAAAATATCCAGCATTTTCTCAAATGCAGAAAAAGAAAAAGAAAAAAATTTAGCAACAAAAAAACACATTCTAGACCAACTGCGAGAATTGATTGCTAAAGAAGAAACAAATGAAAGCATTATTGCCCTGAAAGAATATCAAGAGCAGTGGCGAAAAATAGGGGCTGTACCCAATGTAGCACACCAAGAGCTATGGCAAAACTATACTGCCCTTATCGATCGGTTTTACAACAACAGAACTATCTATTTTGAGCTAAAAGAGCTAGATAGAAAGAAAAATTACGAGTCTAAAGTAGAACTAGTAGATAAAGCCGAAAAACTTTTACAACACGAATCTATCAACCACGCCGTACGTGAATTGAAAAACTTGCACGATGAGTATAAGTCTATAGGCCCAGTACCCAAAGAGCAGCAAGAAACCTTATGGCAAAAATTCAAAGATATTTCTGACAAAATATACGAGAAGCGAACCGAATACTTGAAAGAAATAAAAACAAAACAAGACCAAGCACTTGTATTAAAAGAACAATTGCTCGAACGTCTTCAAGCCTTGGCTACCTACCAATCGGATAGAATTGATGATTGGAAAATAAAAACCGCAGAGTTACTAGCACTGCAAGAAGAATGGAAACTAATTGGCAATGTTCCTTTTGAAGTCTCTAAAGAAATATCAAAAAAATTCTGGGCTGCAGGAAAAGCCTATTTTGCTAATAAAGAAGCATTCTTCCATATTTTAGAAGCCAAAAAACAAAAAAATCTAGAACTAAAAATCGCCCTTTGCGAGCAAGCAGAAGCCCTACAGCACAACGAAGACTTAGTAAATACTACCAATACCTTCAAAGAGTTGCAAAAACAATGGGACAAAATAGGCAGTGTACCCATCAAACAGAAAGAAGCTATTTTCTTAAGATTTAAAAAAGCCTGCGATGCATTCTTTCAAAAGAAACGAGATATTTTTACTGAACAAGAGAGACAATACGAAACCAACTTGACTCAAAAACTTGCTATATGCGAGCAAATAGAAACTCTAGCAAAAGAAGGCAAGCAAGATGAGGCCGAGTTGCGCAACCTGCAATTACAATACAATGCTATAGGCTTTGTGCCTAAAGATAAAATCAAGCAAGTGTATGACAAATACAATGAAGCCATCAACGCCTTTATAGCATCTATAGACACCAATAGCGATGGCAAAAAAAATGCAGACCTAAAACTATCGCTAGAAATATCTGCCTTGAAAAACTCGCCAGATGCCGAAAAGAAAATTATGAAAAGAGAAGGCGATGTGATTAAGCAAATAAATACCTTGAAAGGCGAAATAGATCAGTACGCTACCAATATGGAGTTTTTTGGACGCTCGGCTACCGCTGAAAAAATGAAAAAAGAAATCCAAGCAAAAATAGATGAAGCCAAAGTAGAATTGAAAAAACTAGAATCACAATTGAAAATAATTAAACAATCGTAATACGAACAAGTAGCTAAAAATCAAATTTTTATACAGATAAATAAAGATTAAAGAAAATATTTTTAATGATGGGAAAAATAAAATCACCAAATGTTTTGTTATTTAAAATTGTAAAACTAGTTTTGCACTCGCTTTAACAAAAGCCTCCTTAGCTCAGCTGGTAGAGCAACTGACTTGTAATCAGTAGGTCGTTGGTTCGATTCCGACAGGAGGCTCTTATATCTAGGTTTACAATTAAAATTATTGTAAACCTTTTTTTTTGCATTTTTTATCATTTTTAGCAAGCTGATAACATAGCTTAAATAATTATCTGTAAATTGTTTAATAATTGTAGAAAGTTTTAAAAAATAGCTAATTTGCTACTAAATACATATTAGTTTCAGTATGATTAATTCATAAAAAAATAAACATAACTTTATTATAAAACCCAAAAATTAAACCAATATATTTTTTTAATTAATTTCAATTAGCTCATGGTCAAATACTTTATTATACTTTTCATGTGTATAATTCCTATAATCGGATGGGGACAAACTGCAGAACAATACATTGAACTGGCCAACAAAAAACAAAAAGAAGGCAAAAGTAAAGAAGCGGTTAATTTATATTCCAAAGCTATAGGAATCTGTAAAGATAGCAGCCAGTATTTTATTAAAAGATCACATGCCTATTTGACCTTAGGGTTATCTGTTGAAGCTTTTGATGATATCAATACAGCTATAAAATTAAAGCCAAAAAATGCAGAAGCATATATGATGAGGGGCTACATCTATTATATCTTAAAAAAAGCCGACAAATCAATAATAGATTATACCACTACTATTGAGTATGCGCCCACTGATTCCATGAAAGCTTTTGCTTATACCAACAGGGCAAGTGCTAAAATATTGAATAGAGATTTCGTGGGTTGCCAAACAGATTGTAAGCAATCCCTATTGTTAGACAGTCTCAATATTGGTGCTTTAAATAATTTGGCAATGTCAATGGATGAATTAGGGAGAGGAAAGGAAGCTATTGAATATTTGGAAAAAATAATAAAAATAGATTCGAATGCCACGTTTGCCCTTATGAACATTGGCTACAAACTTTCAGAAGAAAGCAAATTTAAAGAAGCTTTAGCGTATTACAATAAAGCAATAAATGCAGGTTTTAAAGAAGCATATGTGTTTAACAACCGAGGTTATTCAAGACTTAAACTAGGCGATATTGATGGTGCTAAAGAAGATATTAATAAGTCATTAAAATTAGACCCATCAAATTCATATGCTTATAGAAATTTAGGATATGTGAATCAAGCACAAGGGAAAATAGTAAAAGCCTGTGAAAACTGGAATGACGCAGTAAAATATGGTTTTACAAAATATTACGGTAAAGAAGTTGAAGAATTATTAAAAAAACATTGCTTATAAACCTAGTAATTAATACTTTATGATTTTAAGATTTAAAATTTTAATTGGAATATTTTTATATTCTATCCATTTATTTGCTCAAGTATCAAAACCTATTGATTCTTATGAAATATTTAATACAATTGAAGAGCTAAGTAAGCAATCTAAATATGAGGAAATAATACAGGAATTAGATAAAATAGACCGCAATGATTCTAATTATGTAGCCAGTTTGCTTGAAAAATCGGTGTACTATATTCAATTGAAAAAATATGATGATGCTATCAAACAATGTTTATTAGGTTTAAAATTTAAATCAAATTACAGACATAAATTAATTATAAATCAAGCGGTGTCTTTAAAATTGCTTAATAAACATGAAGAGGCATTAAAAGTTATTGAGAATGGCTTAAAAACATATCCAAATAACAACTTGTTATGGTACAATAAAGGCAATATTTACACCAATATGGGCAAACATAAGGAAGCATTGGAGATGTATAAAAAATCACTATTGCTGAATCCATTTTACCCAAGTTGCCATTTAAGTTTAGGATTGATTGCACTTGAAGAAGGTAAAATTACTCAAGCTATGCTGGCACTCAATATGTTTTTAATATTAGAACCTGCTACTAATCGATCTTTGGGGGTATTAAAAAAACTTGACGAAGCGGTATCATCAAAATATGAATTAAATGTAAAAAATATTGAATTATCAGATCAAGGTGATGATTTCTCAGATTTGGATATGATTATAACCAACTATGCTGCATTGGCCAAAAATTATAAAACCCCTATTAAACTAGATTTAGCAATTGCAAAACAAAATTATGCAATGCTCTCAAAACTAGAATACAACAAAAATGAACAAGGCTTTTGGATGCAAACCTATGTACCATTTTTTAAAGCACTTTACACTGAAAACAAATATGCAGAATTTACTTATTACACTTTACAATCTAGCGGTACCGAATACCATCAAACACTAATCAATAAAAATAAAGAGTTGTTATTAAAATTTAAAGATTGGGCAGCAATCAATATAAATAATATACAGAAGACCAGAACAATCACTTTAAATAACAAAGTCGTTCAAGCAAATTGCAAATACAATTCAAGCAATAAATTAATAGAAAGTGTAGGTGCAATAAACACTGCAGGAAAAGAGGTGGGGTATTATGAATACTACCAAAATAACGGAGCCATGCGTGCATTTGGAAATTTTAACAATAATGGTGAAAAAGATGGGCTATGGAAATATTTTTACTACAATGGAGAGCTGCACCAAGATATAAACTACACAGCAGGCAAAGAAAATGGTAAGTACAGGGTATATTTTGAAGATGGTGTATTGAAAAAAGAAGGTGAATGTATAAATGGCAATTATGAAGGGCTTGAAAAAGAATACAATGCAGCAGGAATATTAATAGGGAAATCTAATTATAAGAACAACAAAAATGAAGGTGCTATAATTATAAATCATGATTTTAATGCCAATGCTAAAAAATTCGAAGGAAAATTTAGCGATGGAGAATTGAATGACACCCTGTATGAATATTACGACAACGGAAAAATTAAAAATTATAAAATAATGGTAAAGGGCAAGAAAAATGGCCCAGAGAAACAATTCTATAGAAATGGAAACATTTATACAGAATTTGTAAATATAAATGACTTAAAAAGTGGAAATTATAAAATATATCATGAAAATGGCAAACTAAAAGAAGAAGGAAATTATGTTGCAGACATGTTGGTAGGTCCATTTAAAAGTTTTCATAACAATGGAACTATAGAAGATGAAGGTGTTTATAATGAAAAAGGGAAAGCAGAAGGAGTAAGAAAATACTATGATAGTGACGGGAAAATATACAACGAAGTAGAATACCTTAAAGATGAAATTATCAGTTACAAATATTTTGACAAAGACGGCAAGATATTAAAGGATGAAAAGCGAAAAAAAGGCTCATTTAATTATACAGGATATTTTCCCGAGGGAAATAAAAAACTTGAAGGGGTATATACTGATAAAGGAAAAGTAGGCAGTTGGAAATATTACGATGAATATGGTAATGTGACTACTGAAGAAAATTTTAATTCATTAGGTGAACTTGATGGAGTTGTGAAAAATTATTATCCTGGAAATATATTAAAAGACATTACTCAATATAAAAATGGTATAGAAGACGGATATTATGTAAAATACCATGAGAATGGTAAAAAGAAATCCGAAGGATATATGATCAATGGTTCAGCTCAAGGATATTGGCAATATTATAATGGTGATGAAATTTTAGAAACTAAAAAATACTATTCTGGAGGACAACAGCATGGATATCAGCAATTTTTTGCATGTACAGGGGTATTGACAAATGAAGAATATTTTGAAAATGGCATGAAAACGAAAATCATTTATTACGATACCCTTAATGCTGTAACTCAAGAAATCATACTGCCTAATGGTACTGGGGAAATTAAAATGAGTTATAACAACAATGCACCAAGAATGAAAGGACAATATATTTTAGGTTTGCAACATGGTGATTTTAAATGGTACTATTATAATGGCAAACTAAGAATGGGCGGTATGTTTCTTAATGATAAAGAGACTGGTAATTGGAAATGGTATAATGAAGCAGGACTATTAATCACCGAAGGAAATTATGAAGATGGCAAGAAAACCGGCAAGTGGTTATATTATCACGACAATGGTAAATTAAAACAATCAACATATTATCAAAACAACAAGGTGCAAGGAGAGCAAGTGTGGTATCATGAAAATGGAAAAGTTGACGTAAGCAAAACTTATATTGATAATGATGAAGAAGGAAAATCATTTGCATTTGATGATAGTGGTGAACTTCAAATTATGCGCTATTACAAAAAAGGTATTCTAGTTGGCTACTCTTATTATGATAAAAATGGACAGTTGGTACCTAATATTAACGTATCAAATGGTAATTACAAAGTACTTTCATATTATAAAAGTGGTAAAAAAGGAAGAGAACATGAAGTGCTCAATGGACAATTCACCAAAACTTATTCAGAATATAACTCTAGCGGTGTTCTTTGTGAATCAATAAATTATAAATTTGGGGAGTATGATGGAAAATGTTTAAAATACTATACAAACAATGTTTTAAAATCAGATGAGTATTATACCATAGGAGAATTAAATGGAAAATGTAAATACTATTATGCTAATGGACAAATAGAAAAAGAGCTGAATTACAAATTTGGATATTTGCATGGTAAGGCGATTTATTATGCTAATAATGGAGCAATTAAACTTACACAAACATATTATTCAGGTGTCGTTTTAAATGAAAAATAAATTATACACAATCAATCAATATCTAATTTTATTAATTGTTTCAATCGCTGTAAGCAACTGTTATGCACAGACAAATTTAGAGTATAAACGATTAAAGGCACAATATCCAGGCGAACAAGTTGTTACTATAATGAACAATGAAAAATTGAACATTAGTATAACAAATGGAAAAATTGATGTACAATTAGATTCATATTTAGAAAAAATATATTTAGAAAATACAGCAGGACTTTATTCTGAAGGCTCTGTGGATTATACAGATTTTGGTAAAATAATAAAAATAGAGGCAGGTAGTTTGTTGCCTAATAATGACAAATACAAAACAATACCTGTAAAGGATTTTACAAAAACTGAAAAAATAAGCAACCATGTTTTTTATGATGGATTAAAGAATATTTCTTTTTTTTATCCATCATTACAAAAAGGAGCTAAATCATATTTGAAAATAAATAAGCAAATCTCTGAACCCAGGCTTATCAATGCCAATTTTTTTCAAGAAAATAATCCAGCATTAACTTCAGAATATAGTGTTTCTTTTCATAAAGATATAGAAATTGATTTTCGATGTTTTAACATCAACGACACTACAATTTCATTTACAAAAACTATAAATAAAAACATAAATACCTACAGTTGGAAAATGAACAATGTAGCAAAATATCAATACGAGGCAGGAGCACCTGATTTTAATTATTTTACACCTCATATTGCAGTTTGGATCAAATCTTATACTATCAATGGAAAGAAAATAAATGTACTTAACAGTTTAGATGATTTGTATAATTGGTATTATAGCCATACTAATAAAATAGATGAACAATATAGTTCTGAGTTAAAAAACATTGTAGATTCTTTACTAAAAAATGAAACTGTAGAAATCGAGAAAGTAAAAAAAATATACTATTGGGTACAAGAAAACATTAAGTATATAGCATTTGAAGATGGTATGGCTGGTTTTGTACCAAGAAGTGCTTCTAAAGTATGTGAAAAAAGATATGGTGATTGTAAAGATATGGCCAATATCATCAAACAAATGCTGGCATATGCGAATATTAGAGCGCATTGGACATGGATAGGAAGCAATTCATTGCCATATACCTATAAACAACTACCAACTCCATCGGTAGCTAATCATATGATTGCTACCTATATCAACAATGGTAACTATTACTTCCTTGATGCTACCGGTAAAAAAACACCGCTAGAAATTCCCACTGATTTTATACAAGGGAAAGAAGCGATGATTAGTATTGACAGCAATCGCTATGAAATAAAAAAAGTAACTACAGTACCATTTGAAAACACACAATTGGTAGATTCTGTGAACATATATATTGATCAAAATAATATTGTTGGCAATGGAAAGTCATCATTAACAGGCTATGAACACATCTCATTGTATTTGCAACTTTATGATACCAAGGAAGACACCTCACAAATATTGAGAGATTATTATAATAAAGGAAACAATAAGTTCTTAATTTCAAAATTTTCTATTGCTCAATTAGAAGATCGGAATCTTCCTGCAATTGTAAAATATGACTTTAATATAGCTGATTATGTAAAAATAATTGATAATGAAATATATGTAAATTTAAATTTGGACAAAAACTATCAGCATGAAGATTTAAATGCTGACAGAAAATTGTCGCTTCAAAAAGATAATAAAGAATTGCTTAAGTCTATAGTGACCCTGAAAATACCTAAGGGTTACGCACTTCAAGAATTGCCTCAAAACAGCACTTATAACAATGAATATTTTGGATTTAAGGTAGAATACACTAGTTCAAAAGATGAAGTTATCTTAAAAAAAAATATTTATATTAATTTTTTACTTTTAGAAAAAGAAAATTTTGAAGCCTGGAACAACATGATTAAACAATTAAACAAAGTATATCTTGAAATAGTATCGTTAAAACAAATAAAATAATGATGAAAAATATCATAATCTCATGCGCCTTTTTGCTTTTCAATTGCCACATAATTGCTCAAGATATAGTTTACGCTGGGTATGATTGGAGCAATAATCCAAAACCTAACAAATTGTCAACTAACGAGAAACAATTGGCTGAATTGATATTAAAAGAAAAACAAGCTATTGAATATCTCTTTGATGAAACTACTAAACAATTTTTGCAGTATGAATTATTACACAGAATTTTAAGGGTAAATTCTAATGTTGCTATTGAGCAAAATAATCGTATTTATATTCCTTCTTCCAAAGAAGCCGAATTTTTAAAACATAAAATAAGGGTAATTAGCCCTAATGGAAAAATAAAAGTATTGTCAAATGCTGATATTAAAGAAGCGGAACATGAAGAAACCAAAGTTAAATACAGTTATTATGCATTAGAAGGTATAGAGTTAGGTAGCGAAATAGAGTATTTTTATTTGAAAAAATCTTATGCAGAATACACAGGAATAAGAGAAACAATCCAATCAGATGTGCTAAAAAAAAATGTTGAGTTTGAAATTATTTCTTCACCTCATTTAATATTTAAAGCAAAGTCTTATAATGGTTTACCTGAATTTAAGTCAGATACTAGTATACCCAACAAACTTAATTTGTCTCTAAAATTAGATTCTGTAGTGGCATTAAAAGAAGAAAGCAATTCTGCATATACTTCTAATCTTCAACAATTTATATACAAGCTAGAGAAAAACACAGCCACTGGAAAAAAAGACATAGTTTCATACGGAGCAGTTTCAGAAACTATTTATAAATCTATAATGGTGTGGGACAAAAATATTTCCAAAAAAGTTAAAAAAACTTTAGATAAAATTGATATCAAATATTCCATCGATGAAGAGGACAAAATTAAAACCATTGAAAATTACTTAAAAGTGAATTTCAATATATTAGATAATAATAATGCTCAACTGGAAGATATATCACAAATACTGGATACAAAAGTTGCAAATAAGCCAGGAATGACAAAACTATTTGCAGCAATATTTAACGAATTAAATATTGATTATCAAATAGTTTTAACTTGCGAACGAAACAAATTAAAATTTGATACAAAGTTTGAGTCTTACAATTTTTTGAACAATTATCTAATTTACCTGCCTAAACTTAACACCTTTTTATCTCCTTCTGACCAGTTCACATGTTTAGGATTTGTACCTTATTATTTAACAAACAATTATGGTCTTTTTATTAAAAAAGTAAAACTAAATGATTTTGAAACAGGAATAGGCAAAATAAAATTTATAGACCCAGTTGCTTATGACAAATCGTATGATAATTTGAAGGTGGAAATTGTCACAAATTCAGAAATCATAAAGCCATTGATAAATATCGAACGACAAATGGGCGGCTACTATGCAGAATACTACCAGCCTTATTATAGTTTCTATACTGATGAAGACAAAAAGAAAGCTACTGAGGGAATAATGAAAGATTTTATTGAAGGCATTGACATTAAAAAAGTAACGGTAGAAAATGAAGGTAATGATTACTTTGGCAAAAAACCCTTTATAGTAAAATCTTCATTTGTGGGTGATAATCTTGTAGAAAAAGCAGGTGAAAAATATTTATTTAAAATTGGTGAATTGATAGGTAGGCAAATGGAAATGTATAAAGAAGAACAAAGAAAACTACCCATAGAGTCTTCATTTAATAGGTCTTATCATCGACTATTAAGTTTTGAAGTACCTAAAGGTTATAAAATTACAAACTTAAATTCCTTAAATATGAATGTTTTTTTAGAGAAAAATGGTGAGAAAATTTTTAATTTTGAATCAAAACATACTTTAAATGGGAATAAACTAGATATTGAGATTTCGGAAGTTTATAAGGTAATTGAGGTTTCTTTAGAAGATTATGAAAACTATAGAAAAGTGATTAATGCAGCAGCCGATTTTAATAAAGTCACTTTATTTTTAGAAAAATTATAGTTTTCATTTACAATCTCTTGTATACTTGAACTTATAATAATAAAAATCTCCGATAGAAATCAAACTATAGGATTTTTTTATTATATATAGTCTATTAAATATTTACAATTAAATTGCAAAGGTTTTTACCTATACAATTTTCGATTTTAAAAGTATCCATCAATTGATTAAACTTCTCAATTCTATCCTCCATGGTTTCAAGGTATCTATTGTGTCTGATTTTTTTTCTCATATACCACCATATTCTTTCGATAGGATTTAAGTCTGGAGAATAAGAAGGTAAATAAACCAATTCTATTCGATGTTTATATCTCTCTAAAATCGGTTTCAGTCTTTTTGCATGATGATATCTCACGTTATCAACCACCATTACTACTTTCTGATTTGGATAAAGTAACACAACTGCAATTAAAAATTGAAAAAAAGTTAGTGTATTACCTTTTTCTGCAACTTTAGTTGTTACAATCCCTGTTGCTGGATTCACGCACCCAAACAGGGTTTTTCGTTCTCTTCTTCGTTGCTTTTG
>JAAFID010000090.1 GCA_013297765.1 Cytophagales bacterium
GCATAAAATATTGATGCACGAACCCAATTACTTATTTCACTATTGCCAACTGGCTTATCAAACCTACCTCTGTGAACCAGAAAGTATAGGCATTTTGGAAAAATTGCATTTTGAAACCTACCGCCTAGGGGCTATGCACCACAACCTAGAAGAGGTAGAGCCCGCAATTCGCAATGCAGATATGCTTAGCTTTGACATTACAGCCATTAAAAGTGCCGATGCCTTTGCCAATGCTTACCGCCAGCCTTTTGGACTTACGGGCGAAGAAGCTTGCCAAATATGCTGGTATGCTGGGCTTAGTTCTAAACTTACCTCGGCTGGATTTTACGAATACAACCCTAATGAAGACAGCAAAGGCCAAACAGCAGCAGTGATTGCCACCATGATTTGGTATTTGGTAGAGGGCTTTTACTTGCGTAAACATACCAATGATTTTACTAGCCTAGAGTACACTAAATTTACGGTGTCTATGCACAGCGAACCGCACCAAGTGATTTTTTACAAACACAACCGCACCGAAAAATGGTGGATGGAAGTGCCACACCCCTCTCGTAATGCCCGTTACGAACGCAACAGCATAGTGCCCTGCAGCTACAACGATTACATGGCCGCCAACAAAGGCGAGCTACCCAACCGTTGGATTTTGGCTCATGCGAAATTGATTTAAGCAAAATTTCTATTTTGCTACTTTTCTTTTCAAGTAAAGATTGCCGTTTAGCGTATTGATTTTTAAAGAGTCTTTAAAATTTTCAAAATATATTTCTTCAAATTCTATTTTGAAATCCCAAGAATTTGAACTCGTTTTGAAAGTTAGTGTTGAAGTTGGCAAGTCATACTTACTTTCTTGACCGTATTCATTGATTATACTATCAATAAAAGGCTTAAGCGGCAATAATGTTTTTCTATTCTTTGAATGAAAAAACAATTTGTCATTACTTTCAAGACTTAATTTGAATGAGTCAGATTCTATTTTAAAATCACTTTTTTGATTATAATCTGCTATGTTGAATGAAATAAAATATTGATAATCTTCCACATACTTTACATTATCCCTTGTGGAACTATAATTGAAAAAATCTCCTTGGTTATTCAAATAAATATATTCATGTTTTAGCCCAGCAGACTCCATGTATGCTTCATTTTCTTGGGTTCTTTCCCAGCGTTTTTTCCCTTTATTACTGACCCTAATTAATGAGTCTATGTTCTGCACATACCAGGGGCGAATCGCCCTAAAACCATGATGGGTGTTCAAATAATCATAAATAGACATTACTTCATTGTGAATCGAATCGCTCATTAACCCTTCATTGCTATTTTTTAATTTGCTAGAATCTACAAATGGTTTGTTTTTAGACCAAATCACCTCGTTCTCTATTCTCCCATTTTTCAAAATATTCGCCCTAGTTAAAATTGCCTCTAGCCTATTTACTTGGCTTCGCTCGCTTACGTCAAACATTCCCCAGGGGCCAAATGACATCAAAAAAAGCATGATGGAAAGTGAAATGGGAATAAATCGAATATCTGTTTTACCTATGGCAAAATAAATACTTACCATGGTGAGCCATATTCCTAGAAACAAAATAATATACCTATTGATGGTAATGCCGTAATCGCCCAATCGAAAGCTAATGGCAATAAACAGCAGCACTATCAAGGGCACGAGCAAAAAGTAATACCCTCGAGATAATTTTTTTATCCAGTCAAATGCCTTGATATTGCCATAAGGATACAGCAACAACAACGTAAAAATACCTAATACAGCAACGCACAATATGAGATAAGAAACAAGGCCTTTGGGCCAATTCCATAGCATGATGATTTTGCTGCCATAGCCATAAAGAATAACGAAATAAAGGCATAATAGCGGAAGTAAAATATACTGCGAAAAAATTCGCAGCCCTTTTGGATATTGATCTACAGTATTGAGCTGGTCAAAATCGGTAGGAATGCCAGCAACAAAAAACCAAGTATTGAAAAACCCAAAAATGCAAATGGCCAAATCGGCAAACAGCTCTTCGTGCAGCTCTACATCAAACAAAAACTTTAACGATGCCAATGCCAACACCAGCCCTAGGTACAGCACACTAGAGTATAAAATGGAAGTAAGAAACCGTAGAAAAAGTATTTTGTTGTAATTCCAAAACCCATTCAATTGATGCCGTTGTGTGTAAGGGATAAATGCCACTAGCAAATGGGCAATAATATTGTAAATAATGTACCGTGTATAGGGCAAGGTATTGTTTAAGGTGTCGCTAGAATTGGGAAACGTAAAATACAGCAGTACCAATGCTACCGTGGCCAACAGCAATAATGACCATTGCCATTGAAGCGACCATTGCTTTTTAGCCACCAATACATTGATACAAAAATAGACCGGAATACCCAACCCCAAGCACAGCATGGCATTGAGGTATGGCAAGGTATCTTCCCACTCATAGCCCTGCTCTACTAAATACACACCAATAATTGCCGAGGCCAATGATGCTAAAATAGACAGCGGAAACCGAACGAACGATTGACCAGCATTAGTAAAAAGAAAATTTAACGAAGGAAGTTTCATAGTCGAGAAGTTGTGCTGTAAATATAATGCAATTCCAATATTACTTATTTTTAGCAACTTCTAGAAATTGCAGTAATCTCTTTACTTCCAAGGTGTACTTAAAAAATCCATTTTTTGTATTGCTAATGGAAGCATCTGAGGTAAATCTCAAACACTCCTCATCTCGGATGCCTCATTGCATTCGGCATGATAAAATTTCTATTTGGCCTCCTGAACGAATTGAAGGAAACTAGTAGGGATTGGTTGTGCCAAATTCCTCATCTCCAAAATTTTTTATCTCTCACATAATCTGCCACGACATCGGGCAGGAGGTATTTTACTGAATGATTTTCTTTGATCAGTTTGCGAATATAGGTTGCAGAAATGTCTAGCAAGGGAGCATCAAACTTCGTCACTTTGGGGTGGCTCAAAAATGGACTGCTGCATCCACCGTGTCTGGGGTACACATACAAACTAAAAAATTCTAAAATTTGCTGGTGATTTTTCCAGTTGGCAAACTGATCTAGGTTGTCTTCACCTATGACTAGTGTAAACTCATGTTCAGGATTTCGGTCTTGCAAATAGGTAAGCGTATCTATGGTGTAGCTAGGGCGAGGCATAGAAAACTCAATGTCACAAACTCGAAATTGAAAATTGTCGAATGTTGCCAGCCTCACCATTTCGTAACGGTCAAACTCATGTAGCAAAGAATTATTTTTCTTAAATGGATTTTGAGGCGAAACGACGAACCATATTTCCTGCAAAGGCGATTGCTCTAGTAGCGTTTGGGCTATAATCAGATGACCAACGTGAATAGGATTAAAAGAACCAAAATACAAACCTACTTTCATTGCCTTAAAGAAATTAAGATTTTGAAACTAAAAAATCGTTGACCAATCGCTGTGCATTTTCAAAGGCCTCCTTTAGGTCTAGGTTTACCAGCGTTACATCAAATTGATTTTCAAATGACATTTCAAACTGCACCTTAAACATACGTGCCGATATACTTTCTTCTGTTTCTGTTTTTCGCATCCTTAACCTTTCTTCAAGCAATTCTTTAGAAGGGCATTTTACAAAAATAGCCAATGCTTTGTCGCCGAAATATTTTTTCAAATTCAACCCGCCTTTTACATCTACGTCAAATACCACGTGCTTTCCCTCGCTCCACAACCTTTCAATCTCGGTTTTTAGTGTGCCGTAAAATTGCCCTGGATAGACTTGCTCCCATTCCACAAAAGCATTTTCATCTATCTTACTTTTAAAATCTTCGGGCGACAGAAAATAATAATCTTTGCCATTCTCTTCGCTACGTCCTCGCCTATCTCTTGTAGAGGCCGAAATAGAAAAACCCAAATTAGCATTGGTTTCTAACAAGTGTTTTACAATAGTTGTTTTGCCCGAACCAGAGGGGGCAGAGAAGATAAAGCATTTGCCTTGCATCATATATTTTTTGGCAATTTACAAATTTGATATTTATTACTAGAGCAAATTACTTATTCGCAGGCATTAATTTTCTTGTTATTTTACCTTGATTTGTTTCTAGAACCAACATACACAACACTTCAACTCCTTTGCTATTATTGGGCAAAGCGATGGTATATGCTGTGTCAAATGCTGGAACCATACCTTCCCAAATAGTTTCTCCCAGCATACTATAGATGACAAACTTTCCACCACTTACTGGAACTTCGCTACTAAAATAAAGGTTGCCGTTGCTCCATGAAACATTCATTTGCCCAGCAATACCAATTGATTCAGTGGTGGCTGAAGGCAAATACGTACACGAAGTCACATTTTTGAGCAATGATGCCCTGCGAGGACTCATGGCGAGTGCGGTACGCATGCGTTGCTTTTGTTGAAGGGTAAATATATTCATACACACATCGGGCGAGTAATCCATGTAATTATTATTCATATCTGTGGTTACTATTCCCCCACATTTAGAGAACGTAGCAGGGCATTTGGTAGAAAGATTTTTATTAGATTGGGCTTGTGGCGGGGTGTCGCTTACAAAGTCATTGCCGCAATATTCATCGCCCCAAATATGGAATAGCCCCAGCCAGTGGCCTATTTCATGTGTTGTAGTTCGCCCTAGGTTGTAAAATTTCATCACATTGTCTATCCTGCCAAAAGCTTGGTAATGTATCACTATCCCATCGGTAGCAGCACCGTCGTCAGCGTAATTTAATCCCTCTAAGCCTGTATTGTAGGGATATTGAGCCGAACCCAGAATATCTCCTGCAATGTTTACCACCCATATATTTAAGTATTTATCTGACGGCCAGTAAGACATGGCTTTCATTTTAGTTTCTTCCACTGGGTCAAATAAATTAAACGTATCCTTGCCATACAGCACCCTATTAATTCCTGTGCTGGGCTTACCATCAGGAGCCACGTCTGCAAGGCAAAACTCTAGCATCACATCGGCACCTACAGCATTGGTGTTGTATCCATTAGTACCTAGTTTTTTTCTAAAATCTTCGTTCAGCACCGCTATCTGCGATTTTATTTGTGCATCGGTAATGTTTACGTTGTTTATGCCGCCTATACTTCCTAGCTTGTTGTTGTGCATCACGTGTACCACCACCGGAATGGTGTAAATGATTTCGGCTGCCGCTACGCCATCTCTTGTTGCTGCATTTTGCTTTGTAGAAAGCATAGATTGAAAATCTAACATCTTTTGGTATCGAGCCGGGTTGTTGTTTTTTAAATTTTTAAATTGCTCGTGTGTGTGGCATTGCTGTTGGGCTATGGCACAGTCGCTGCCAAGTATTAAAATGAAGAAAAAATGAAAAGCAGCCAAGGCTGGATAGTTTTGCAAATGGGCAAACAATCTTCTTTTTCGTCTGTTCATAAATGTAATTTTATCGGCATCTTAAAAAGAGTATGCTGTTTAATGGCAAAAATATTATAAATTCCTATGTTCAAACGTACACGAGGTACAAATAGATTTTATAAATTTATATTCTAAAACATAGTTTTAAAATCGGTGTAGGCAATAGTTGCCACTGTTTATGACCCTATTCATTGCATTATGTCAAAATTAAAAAACATCATCAAGCAACTGTCGCTGCAAGATTTCAATGCTATATACACCCAATTGGCAGAAAGTAATGCAGAAAAATCGGCCTACTTGCTGAGATTTATGAGAGAAAAACAACTCTCTGATGCAAAAATAATGGAAGAACTGGAGGTCAATACCAATGCTTACTATACCCTTCGGTCTAGATTGAACCAAAAAATAGAAGAATTTCTGTTGCAGCAGATGGAAAGCCCTCGTACCACGCTGATAAAGAAAGTATCTACCATTCACGAGATTTTATTTACAAAGAAGAAAGCCATAGCTGTTGCCACGTTAAAAAAATTAGAAAAAGAATTGCTTGATTATGATTTGTCTAATGAGCTGACCATTATTTACAAATCGTTAAAAAAACTTCAAATTAATACCCCAGATCACTATACCTACTCGCAGCTATATAACAAGCATGTGGCCTATATGCTGGCACTAGACAAATCGGAAGATGTGCTGGCAGATTATTTCAAAAAAGTGGGCAATTATTTTTTGACCAATGAAGAAACCGAAAAATTGGGTTTAATATTTCTTAGCAAAGAACTTGCAAATATTTGCAATCTATACCAATCGCACAGGTTGTATGTTTATTTGAATTGCCTCAAAATACATCATAAAATATATTTGCCCGATACCGTTGTTGATTTAGAAGGAGAAGAGTCTATAGAAACTATTTTTGAAAAAGTAGAAAAAATCTTTGAGCAGTATTACCTAGATTCTACCTACTACCATTTGAAGGTGGTATTTGAATTTTTAAAATTCCAATATTTTACACACATTAATCAATACCGTAAATCTGAAAAATATTATGATGAAATAAATGCTCGTACAAATAACCTGATTACCAATTATAATCTGTTTTGTTTCGCTCCAATGTTTCTATTTCTGAAGCTAGAACGCCACTACCGCATGGAAACAGAGCAATTGCTATACGAAGAAAACAAAATGCTTTTTGAAGATTTTGAGATTGATAAAAATAACATTCCCCAATACATTATATATGTAACTTACCGTGCCATCTGTTGTTACAATATTGAAAAATATGACGAGGCCGCCAAGTGGCTAAATAATTTGCTTAACGATTTAAGTCTGAAAAAACACCCCAATACACTGCTCGAAATCAAGATTTTTTTAGGCTTACAATATTGCCTTATGCGAGATTTTGACTTGTTCAATCAGTTGGTAAATAGTATTCAACGCCAAGTGCGAATTTTGGGAAAGGAAGAATGTGTACACATTTTATTGCTGACTAAAATTATGAAAACGTCGCTCAACGAATATAAGAAAGGCAAAAATCCTAAAATTCAATCGTACCTCAATAAACTAACCAAAAGTAAACCCAACTATTTTTCGCCTATCAACTACATTCAGTTGGATGAAACGATTATCAATAAACTGAGCAGTTAGATTTGACAGGTTGCCCTGTTGCAAAATGTGTAGCACCTAATTGCTTCAAGGAATGCAAAAATCATAAACGATACACAATACCCATTGGATTTAATTAGGTAGCAGTAGATGGAAAAAAATTGTTAGCCTATATCTAGACAGTGGTTTATTTTTAAAAAATTAATTTTTTTATTTTATATTGCAAGAATATAATTTATAAATCAATATTTTATTTGACAATTATGAATAAGATTGTTTTGGTTACCATCATTGCTGCTACCGCATTGCTACAGGCATGCAACCCCGCAAAACAGCAATTTACCATAGGAAAGAAAAAGTACGATCAAGCTGAATACCAGTTTGCAATAGATCGCCTAGAGCAGTCGCTATCTAAAAAAGGACTTACCAAGCAAGAAATGGCACAAGCTAACTTTATGATTGCAGAAGCCTATCGCCGCTCGAATAGAATACACGAGGCAGAGCCATTTTACAAAAAAGCGGTAGGGCAAAATGTAGAAGATGAAGAGGCAGCATTCTATTATGGTTTTGCCCTTAAAGCAAACATGAATTACGAAGGTGCCTCAGCACAGTTTACCAATTACATCAACAATGGAAAGAACTTTGACCTTATCAATAGGGCAAAAGCAGAAGTAGAAAACTTAAAAGTGCTGGAGCAGATTTTAGCAAAAAAGAACTACTTCAAAGTGGAGAATGTGGACAAGCTTAATTCTAAATTCACCGAATATTCTCCATTTTTTCTTGCGAAAGGGAACAAACTTTACTACACCGCCAATCACGAAGCTGAGAAAACACATGCTGCTACAGGCATGGGCTTTACCGATATTTACGAATATGTTTTTGATGGAGCCAGTAAGTTTTCTGGTCAATCAAAAATTCTTTCAGAAGAAATCAATTCTAAAGATGCTCATGAGGCTACACCTATTTTCACAAAAGATGGTCGCAACATGATATTTTCACGAGGGAACAACGGTAGCCGCAAAGGTGCTCAAAATGTGGATATATTCTCTGCAACATTAGAGAAAGATGGAACATGGTCTGAACCGAAATTGCTAGCATTTAGCGATCCCCTAGCTTGGGATGGTTCGCCAGCATTCTCATTGGATGGTAAAAAACTTTATTTCTCATCTGACCGTGAGCACCCTGATGCTAAAGGTGGGAACGACATATACTATGCAACCAAAGATTCTAAAGGAGAGTGGAGCAATATAAAAAATGTGGGTGCGCCCATCAATACCCGTGGCGACGATATGTTTCCTTATGAAGATTTGAAAGGTATATTTTATTTTTCCTCTACTGGTCATCCCTCTTTTGGTAAACTAGATTTATTTAAGGTGGAGAAAAAAGGCGATGTATCGACAGTACAAAACTTGGGCAAGCCCCTTAATTCTAATTTTGATGATTTTGCTATTACCTTCAAAGATTCTATTGTAGGTTATTTTTGCTCAGATCGCCCAGGTGGCAAGGGCGATGACGATATATATGAATTTACGGACTTCTCTATGATTCGTCTTGCACACTACATTGTAGATGGTCAATTGGGAATGATGAAAAAAGGCGATATAAAAGTACCGCTAGATGGTGCAATAGTAAAAATAGTAAACCAAAAGGGTGATACCATAGCCAAAATGACTACTAAAGATGGTGGCAAGTTCTCGACAGAACTAGAGCCAGAACAGGTATATACCATTTATGCCGAAAGTGAAGAATGCTTGAAAGAAAAACCGTTCAAATTTTCTATGATAGGCAAAAAAGTTGCTTTTGACAAGTTGCAACCTGGCGACAATGAGTTTCATTTTCCCTTTGCTGGCGATTTGAAAGAAGCACTCGGTGCAATTATTCGTGTAAATAATATCAATTATGATTTTAACAAAGCAGATATTAGAACCGATGCGGCAGTTATTTTGGATACCATGGTCATGTTTTTGAACGACAACCCCAATATTACTGTAGAGCTAGGTTCTCACTCTGATACCCGTGGTAGTTCAGAATACAATAGGGCACTGTCTCAACGCCGTGCTCAAAGTGCAGTGGACTATATTATTTCTAAAGGGATATCTAGTGCGAGGATTGTTGCTAAGGGATATGGCGAAGACAAACCTATAGTGCCAGATAGTCAAATCAATAAAGTAGATAAGAAAAAGCAAAAAGAATTGTTTGAAGAGCTACACGCCAAAAACAGACGAACAGAATTTAGGGTAACAGGTTTGCTGAAAGACAAAAAAGCCCAACTGTTACAAGGGGAGTTTACGAAATAAAAGTAAACAAGAAAATTTAATGCCTATACTTCCCATATTTAAGGGAGTATAGGTATTTTTCATGCCCTTAAATTTGAGAAGAGTTTGCAATTGGCACATCTATAGCCTATGTTTGCAAACTATATCAAAAACCATTTGCATGAAAAAAGTATTTTTAATTCTCCTTCTATGTTTTCCAATTTTATTTGGATGTAAGAAAAAAACTGACCCAATTCCCGCCCAACCAGCAAAGATGGAAGGCAATAAACTTATTTCATTTGACATTACTTCAAACAAAGAAATAGCATCTACAATAGATAGTACATACAGTATAATTTATCTGGTAATCCCCCATGATATAACTCCATCAGCAGAAATGTTCTATGCCAAATTTTCACCAAATGCATCATTAAGTTCAGATGCATACGGTGCGGGTATAGATTTTACAAGTCCTAAAGTTTTTACTGTAACTTCTGAAAGTGGTAAAGAGAGAAAATATACTACAAAAAATATCGAAAGTGAATTTTCGGTTGAGTTAACCACCATTTTCAATTTCAAAAACACCAATAATCCAGCCGACTACACAAGATATACCGATATCTACAGTACCAATAAATATACATGGGAAGGCAGAAAAGCCTCGATAACTTCAAAACCAGGTAGTTTTTCGCTATTAAAATATAAACAAAAAAACATCACATCTGTAAATATTATTTTTGAATTAATCAAAGAAGGAGATATAGGAACGAATGAAATCAAAATTGGCAAATATTATTGCAGCAGACTTCTTAAAGATTATGGTGCACAAATTTATTTTAATTATACAAATGGATATGAAGGAGTTGGATTAACGGGAGAGATTGAAATTACTATGGTAGATAAGAGTTCCCAAACTATTAGCGGTACTTATAACCTTAGCTACATCTATAAACCAGATGATTATGAGCCTGGTGTTGAGCTAAAGGGTGATTTTAAGAATATTCCATACAAGTAAAAAATCAATAAGCTGGTGATACAATTGAATCGTTTTCCAGATACAGATAGCAATAAATAGTTTAAAAAAGCATAGGCCAATTTTAACCTATGCTTTTTTTGTATTCAACATTTAATTTTATGGCACTAATAAAACCTGTAAAAGGCATAAGCCCAACGTTTGGCACCAATGTATATCTTGCCGAGAACGCAACCATAGTGGGCGAGGTAACTATGGGTAATGATTGCTCGGTATGGTTCAATGCCGTGTTACGGGGAGATGTGCACTATATCAAAATTGGCAATAAAGTAAACATACAAGACAATGCTGTGGTGCATTGTACCTACCAAAAACACCCCACCACCATTGGCGACAATGTATCGATAGGGCATAGTGCCATAGTACACGGCTGCACCATAGAAAACAATGTACTGATAGGCATGGGTGCTATAGTGATGGACAATGTGTATGTAGCACAAAATGCTATCATTGCAGCAGGAGCCGTAGTGCTTGAAAATACCATAGTAGAATCTGGTAGTATCTATGCTGGTGTACCCGCAAAGAAAGTAAAAACATTAAGCCCCGAGCAAGTAGCTACTTTGATAGAAAAAATCGCCAACAACTATGTAATGTATGCCGAGTGGATGAAAGAATAGGTTGTTAATAGTAAAACTCAATTCAATTGCCTATTGGTCGGGCAATTGAATTGAGTTTTGTTTTTATGAATACTTACCAAAAATTTATAAACTTGTTATATATTCATTAGCGATTCTCTTCTTCGCATTTTACCGGCTGGAATGCCAAACATCATTTTAAATCGGCGGCAGAAGTAGGCGGTATCTTTGTACCCTACGTCTTTGCCTATGTCTCTGATACTTTTCTTTGAGGTACGCAGCAAGTTTACAGCTGTCTCCATGCGTTGATATTCTATATAATCTTGTGGGTTAATGCCTGTAAGCATTTTAAAATATTGACCTACATAATCTTCAGAAACGTTGGCAACGTTGGCCAATATTTTATTAGACAAATCGCCCCCCAAATGGTCTTTGATGAATGCAAAAATATCTATCAATCTAGGATCTTTGAAATAGGTACTGTTGGTAGCCAGTTGCTCTACAAAAAGTCTTTTGTCAAGAATATAACGTATAATCTCCACAGCAATACGCTCTGTATTTAGTTTTACAATTCTGTCTTTGCCCGCATCGTTGCTCAAATCTTCTCTTACGGTTTCTTTGATAATATTGGCAAAAATAGGCCTGTCATGAATCACAAATGCAGTAATGTCTAGCGAGGCAAAGAAATTTACAGAATCAAAAACTTTTGCCTCGAAGGTTACATAGCTAAAAGAATTAGGAAGTGTGCCTACTTGATCTACTATTTTATTAGAGCTAAAAAATTTATCTCTATTGTTTAGCAGGTCTTCATTGGTTAGTTTATTGGCACTGTTTTTTCCGTAAGAAATAGATACCATTTTGCCGCCAGGTACAAACAAAATATCTCCTTCTGCTACGGCTATTTTCTCTTCCCCAAAAGCCAACTCGCCTTTATTTAGTAGCATTACGGTATTGCCAACATCGTAAAAATTTTCTACTGTAAGTGGTTGTAATATTTTGATGTCTTTGGCTTTGATAAATCGTACACCTAGCGATTCTATTATTTTATTGTAATCTTCCATTATTTATTTTTATTAGCGGAATAAAAAATATTTGAATAGTTAAATATCATTCAAAAATTGATATTGTACAAATCTAATATAAATAGCGAAATATTGCAACAGAATAGGACTAAATAAATGAAGTGAGGTATTTATTTTTTTAAGAATCTTACAATATTTTTATTTTTTAAGAATACTTCGAGATATAACTATTTTTTGTATCTCTGATGTACCCTCATATATTTGAGTAATTTTGGCATCTCGCATCAACCGCTCTACATGAAATTCTTTAACAAAACCGTATCCCCCGTGAATTTGTACAGCCTCGATAGTGACGTCCATAGCAACTTTGGAACTAAATAACTTTGCCATGGCACTTGCCTCTGAATAGTCTAGGTGCTGGTCTTTAAGATAGGCTGCTTTGAGACAGAGCAATCTGGCGGCATCTATTTGTGTGGCCATCTCTGCAAGTTTAAACTGTATGGCTTGGTGCTGGGCAATAGCGACCCCAAAAGATTTGCGTTCAAGGGCATATTTCTTAGCCAGTTCATAGGCTCCCGAGGCTATTCCCAATGCTTGTGCGGCAATGCCTATGCGGCCACCGTTTAGGGTAGACATGGCAAAGGTAAAGCCAAAACCATCGTCGCCAATGCGATTTTCTTTCATCACCTTTACATTGTCAAACATTAGCGAGTGGGTGTCAGAGCCACGAATGCCTAGCTTATTTTCTTTTCTGCCTATTACAAAACCTGGTGCTCCCTTTTCTATGATTAAGGCATTTATTCCTTTATGACCTTTTTCGGTATGGGTTTGTGCTATTACCAAGTAAACCGATGCTGTGCCGCCATTGGTAATCCAGTTTTTGGTGCCATTTACCAAATAGTGGTCGCCCATATCCACTGCTGTAGTGCGTTGCGAGGTGGCATCTGACCCTGCTTCAGGTTCTGAAAGGCAAAATGCACCTATAATTTCGCCACTAGCCAAGCGGGTCAGGTATTTTTGTTTTTGTGCCTCGCTTCCATATTGCTCCAGCCCCCAACATACCAGAGAGTTATTTACCGACATACATACAGAGGCCGATGCGTCTATTTTAGAAATTTCTTCCATGGCCAATACATAAGAAACGGTATCCATGCCGCTTCCATTGTATTTTGCCGAAACCATCATGCCCATAAAACCTAGTTCGCCTAGCTTTTTAATTTGTTCTTTGGGAAAAGTTTGTGTTTCGTCTCGCTCTATTACTCCTGGCAGCAGTTCTGCATTGGCAAAATCTCTAGCGGCATTGCGCACGGCCAATTGTTCTTCCGAAAATGTAAAGTCCATCATAATAAAAATTATCTAAATGCAAGGTAAAGTGTAGATGCGTACGCAAAAATATACAGTGGGTTGAGGAGA
>JAAFID010000091.1 GCA_013297765.1 Cytophagales bacterium
GATTCATTGTGAATCACTATTTCTACTCCTTTACTTTTGCCATAATTGACTACTTCTTTCAAATCAAAATCAGCATGAGATTTTAAGAAATTATCTACAGAATCTACCACATAATTGGTAGGGTTCCAGCCCTCTATTAACAGGTGGGTAATATTATTTTTAGAGGCAAAGTCGATATACATTTTGCAGTTGGCAGTAGATGCTCCGTGTGGTTTTGTAGAGGTAACCCATGCATCGTCTCCATCGGCTATGCCTCGCTTGCCACGTGGATCCCAAGAATATTTGCCTATGTGGTAGCCCCACCATACGCCCATGTATTTGATAGGTTTTATATAGGAATCGTCTGCCAATACCGATGGTGGATTGAGTGATTCTTCCATGTAAGAGAGTGGCAGTGTAGCAGCGTTGTTGGTGATGTGTACCGTACGCCAAGGACTAACTAATGGAAGTTTGGCTTTGACTTTTATGCCATCTGGCCAAGGCACTAGTTCGCTTCTAAGGTTGTATTTATTGTCGCCTTCTAGTGCTAGCGTCATCTCAGCATAATTGGTCAAATTTGCTTCGTGAAATGCTAGATAAACACTATCGGCAGTACGCATGGTTAGTGGGGTGTTGAACCCAACATGGCTACCAAAATTTTTCATATACAATTCTTTCGCCGCCTCTGATTTTGTGTTTTTAGTAAGAATCAAGTTGCGAACAGCACTTAGTTTTGTGGTATTGTACAGTATTTCATAGCTGTCAAAATGTGCTTCATTCCACCATGCGGTATGGTCGCCAGTGAGGTTGAAGTATGAATTTTCTGAAATAACATTTACAGAATCGGCAAATGCTTGTTTGGGTATTTCATAGCGAAAGGCGATACCCTCGTTGTATGCACGGAAATAGAGTATCATGCGTCTTTTAGCATTCGATTTTTCTGTAAGGTTTACCACCAATTCATTGCATTCATTTTTGATGTATTTGTACTGCCCTAGCTTGGGTTGCCATACTTCATTGATAGCATTGATTTTGGTAGATTCTATTTGAAAATCTTTGGTTAGGTTGGCCATATCTTTAAGCGATATACCTAGTGTAGATGCATTGATAACAGCCTTGCCCAAATAATCCACACGGTAGGTGGGTGCAAGGGAATCGTTCAGATGAAACTGAATACGAATGCTGCTATCGGGCGATTGTACTGTGATTTCTTTAGCTGTTTCTGATGGTTTGTTGCAGGCAAAAATGGTTGCAAATAAGAGCATCCACCATGCCAGTACGAGCGTACGATTCATGTTGAGGGTTTTAAATTTTAGAAATTAAATAGAGGGGTTTTTCAAATATATATTATTCTGTTAAATAATTGAATATTTACAGCATAAGAATTGAAAATTTAGCAAAAAAAAATAATACGGTTTGCTTCAATTTCTATCAAAGAGCAAAAAATAGCTACTTCAACGTTTTGCGAAATGTGCCATGCTTGTCTTTACTGGCGTACATTTTTGTTACCTATTTCTGTGAACAAAATTTTGCATATAAAAAAGCCTGTTAAATTTCTTTAACAAGCTTTTTTTATATGCTTAAAAATCAATATTCGATTAATTTTTAATAATTGTTTTTCTTATTGATTTTCCATTAGTATCAATTTGAATCAAATAAATTCCTTTGGCGAATGTTTCCATAGATAATTCTGTAGATGAAGCGTTTAATTTAGCATCATACAAGATTTGCCCTACCATGTTGAATACTTTGATATGACTAATCTCACCTAATTTAGATTGGATATTCAAATTGTCTTTAACAGGGTTTGGGAACACAGATATAAATTGTTGCAATTCTGCATCTTCTACACCTACTGGGCAGTCGCTTCCGTCTGGTTTTTGACCTACAAACTCGATTTGTAGCTCATCTAAGATAGTGTTGTCATCAGCAGACATTACTTTTAGCATTAGTGTACCATTTCCATCACAAGCTCCAGAACCCTTTAAGGTATATTTCCCACTTGAAAGTAATGTGGGTGTTACTTGCAAATTTGGATTTTTATCTACCGTCCAAATTACATTTTTATAATTCAAGATTGCAGGCTCTAATTTTACCCCAAAGGTAAGTGTGGGTGTACTCACACTTCCTTTAGTACCATTTTCAGGTAGAATTGTCAATTTGCCAATTCTGCCAAAAGTTGTATAGCCAAGTGGCAATGGTTTTTGCTTTAAATCAGTACCATTAAAGGTGAGCAATACCATACTGTATTTGGGAACAGTAATAAGCATGCTATCTGTGATGGTAATATTTGCAGAGTCTATGATTGCATCCTTTGTGTTAAAATCTGTTCCAGTTAGAAAATATTTTCTAGCAGTAGAGCCATTTAATATTCCATCAGGTAGATTTAATTGTACTTGGTAGTCGTTCTCGAAATCTCTACTTGTTAGCACTATCGAGTATTTGCCATTTTGAGAAAACACATTAAATCCTATAGGCTCCATTTCTATGGGTTTTCCTGTTGTAGAAAATATTTTATCGGGACTGACTACTTCACTATTCAACATGTTTCCTATGGTAAATCTATTTACCAATGCAGCGGTATGGAATAGAGGAAATTTCTTGTAATTTTCTGCTGGCTCTGTTATTCTCCACTCGCCACCTGTTAGGTCAAATATTGATGGTAGAGTGATACCCCATCTTTGTATTGAAAGCATATAGTCGGTCATTATTATTGCTTGACCTAATCTGCCAGAATAATTAGGCGTTGTCATGTTAGATTCGTAGAAATTTTTTGTTAAATATCTTTTTGCATTTCTAAAATCTTCTCTAAGATGAAGTCTGCTACCAAGAAAATTATTATTCATTCGCTCTATACCATTTTTGTAATAATCTAGTTCGCTTGCACCTAATGGTATGGCAGGGTCATAGTTAAGGTTGCCCCCCAAATATCCTGATACTGACATCCAATCTACTTCGCCTTTATCTCCAGTTGTTAAAGCAGCATTAAGACCATAGCTTTCGGCTGGGCTGGGGTTGCGACCACTATAGGTTATCACTACTTTAGTAGAGTCGTAATATGGCGATGCTTTTATGATTTTGGCCATTCTACGACACCATTTGGCATACACGGCATAGTCTGCACCTATTTCTGCACCATGCAAGCCAGCTCCACCCCACACTTCTGTTCCTAGATCTATGATTAATCCTCTACTTTTTGCAAACAATGGCTCAGCAATTCCTTCATCGGCTCTTCTTTTACCTTGAACTGATGTAGCGGGACCATTGAGATATTCTATAAATTTTGTAAAAGTAGTACTATCTTTCATCCAATCAGTATCATTCTGAACGCCAATAACAATTGCAGTATAAGAATTCATTATGTTACATCTTTGCATAAATGAAGCATACGTTTGTGGCTTTCCTGCACCTGAATAGTCGATAAAAGAGAATTTATTAGGTCCTAGAGTTCCCCAGCGTTGCACAGATGGTTTTAAATCATCTAAAAGTTGTTTGATTTGAGGAGATATATTTTTAAGATTGTCCGTTCCTCCGGATATTCCTAAACCTTCATTACGTGTAATAGCTTGTTTGGTAAAATTTGCACGAGCTTTTTTTGTATTTGGGGATGGTTTTAAAGGGTCAAATTTTATAGTTTTAAAAGCAATCGAATTGCTTTTATTAGATACATTATTGCCAGCATCTACAGCCTCAATTTGTACATTATATGAAGTAAGTGGTTGCAATACTTTTAATACTGTAGTAGTATCAGATATAAGGTTTTTAGTATTAAAAAGTTCACCATTCAAATAAACTTTGTAACCAGCAATTTCAGTTTCCACATCTTTGGCTCCTGACCAAGATATAGATGTACTTACATCTCCAATTGTTAAAGTAGAAATTTTGGTAGGTGCTGTAGGCTTAACATTGTCGGGGGCATAGGTAGTAAATTCAATATTTTGTGTAGGAAAAGATTCATTTCCTGTAACATCAAAAGAGGTGATAAAGGCACTATATCTAGTTGATGATGTCAATGGTGATAATGTAAAAGTGGTATCGGTGGTTGTGCCAACTTTTACTCCATTCAAATAAATATGGTATCCTTTTAAAACTTGATTGTCTTTTGATTTATTCCAAATTAGCCTTGCAGAGGTAATTCCTTTAAATTGTAGCAAAGGAAGCAAAGGGGTTGAGGGTTTCTCCAAATCATAATTTGGATATAAAAAATTGCTATTTACAATACTTTTGGTCACTCCTGGCCCTTCCCATTCTATTTTCATATTAAGATCGTGTACTGCCCAGTTTACAGCATAGATTGCATAAAATTTTCCTGCTTGCAAAGATGCTGTCATAGTTCCAGTATTGCCTTTTATTAATTCTTTGGCATTGGAATAGTTTGCATCAGTACTTAACCATAATGTACTTTGATCTGATGCACTTAATGAAAATGTATATGTTCCTGTGCTAGGTGGTACTATGTAGCCTTTAAACATGCTTGTAAAAAAGTCATGTTTGGGTAAATTGTTTGTAGGGCCTACTGTTAATGGGAGTTTATTGAAAATATTTTCATCGGTAGGAACACTTATTTGTGTTAGCACACTATCAAATAAAGATTTCTCATTTAAAGGAATCACTTGCTGCCAAAAAATCATGTCAAATACACTCCAGTTTATTCCTTTCTTCAAAAATTGCCCTACTTCGATATTAAAATCTTTGGAACTGTTACCATCGGCATCAGAAACTTGAACTGTAATGTTTGAAGTTCCTGCTAGTCCTTTTTCATTAATTTTAATAACTGCGTAAGAATTACCCACTATGTAATCAACCGCACTAATATCCAAAACAGATGTATTAGAGGATTGGGCAGTTACCGTTAAGTTTTGATTTACATTGGCATCTCCGTCATTTAAGCCTGAAACTATAACAAATCCACTCCCTGAATTTATATTAACTTGATTTTTAGAAATGGTTCCAATATTGGGTTTGCTTTGCGCTAGTAACCCATAAGAGAGGCTACTGAGCACAAATAAGGTAATTAGTCTTTTCATAAGTTTTTTAAATAAGAATTTGGTTTTTTCTATGATTTAACTGAATAATTCAAATTTAAAGCAAAAAATTTACATAAACAAATAAATACCTGATAAACAGTTTTTTATATGTAATTTTGAACGTGTCAGTAACCAGTTAAAAAATTCGTAACGTATTACTAATTAAAAAATTGTTTGATTTTAAAAAATATGAGCTGTACGCATCCGAAAGTTTTCCATTGGCACTAGTGGTCTTTTAAAAGAATAAAATTTGTCCAGCCTTCTTTTGTTTTTATATTGATTTTTTTCTCCACAAGAATGGATTTTACCTTTCTTACGAATAAGGAAATCGTTGCCCGCCTTAATTCTAGTGTGGAAGATAGCGACTCTTGACTAGGAATTTTTCCAGAATGAAGTACATATATAATATAGAATGCCTTATGCAAGGGAAACTTAATTCTTGAAAAAATAGTGTTGACCAATATGGACTCTACGTAACCACATTTTGAACACTTCCGAGCAACCTTGTCGTTGGAATAATGCTGGTAGTTGCATTTGGCACAGTGGTATCCATCCTTCCATTTCAAGTTCTCCACAAACTTATAGCAAGCCTCATCATCTGGATATATTTGCTTAAATTCATCAAGTGTAATTAACTTTAAATCAAATCTATCTTTTGATATTTTGGCAACATTGTCCACTAACTTTACATTGTCGTGGGTGAGGCTCTCATTCAATTTTTGAATTTCCGTCTTTTGTAATTCTAGCAATTCATTCGCCTCCTTTAGTTCAGCCGTTCGCTCTAATACCTTGGCTTCTAATTTTTTGTTTATTTCTTCTTTATGTTGCTCGTTTAGGTTCAATTGATTTATCAATTGGTCTTTCAATAGCAACACATTTTCATTTTTGATACGGTTCTCTGTCTGTAACATTTTATACCTGTCCGCTAACGAAATAGAAAAAATTAGCACCTCTGCCAAGCCAAAGTTATAACCAGTAAAATAGGGACTACTGGTGATGAAGTTTATGTAGCCAATGTTTTTAAAATAAAATAGTATCAGATAAATCAAAATTAATGAGATACCTATCAAATAATATTTAGCAGGTTTGAAACCTTTGCTAAATACATAGACCCCAATTCCTGCCGTAATCATAATCAAAGCTATATCTACAGAGTCGTTGTAAAATAGACTTATACCGGTGAGCTTGGTGATGGGATAAGTAACGATTTTAATTGCTATAAGACTAAAAACTATCGTATTTAGTTGACGATATTTAGTATTTAATTGCAAAAAGTGTTGAGCGTATTTCAACAAGAAAATTGTCATAAAAGCATAAGGTATGGCAAACAAATCATAAGAGATTTCTAAGCTGAATGGAAGGTATTTATTAAGCATGCCCCAGTCAATAGCGGCAAATAGTAGAAAAGACAATACATATAATGCATAATACAAATAAACTCGATCACGCAGCCCGATATAGATAACCAAACAATAAAGAGTTGCTACGATTAGCGAACCAAAAAATAGACCGTAGTAATAGAATCTTGACAATGCATTATTGTAAAACTCATCGTTTCTCACAATGCTGAAGTCAAACGTTCCTGGCATACGAGTTGTTATTTTTACTAGCAGGGTCTGCGGTTCTTGACTCGGATACAAATAAAATGCTGGTGCATTGTGTTCTATGGTTTTGCTTAACCAGTTGGTTGAGTACCCGTTTTCTGACATTTGAAGCTGGCCATTCTGGTCTATTTGATAATATTTAATCTCCTTAAAAATAATAGAAAGAATCAGCACGTAAGTTTGCATGCTGCTATTAGAATATTTGATTTTTAACCAATAGATGCTTGGAGCGTTAGCTGACGTTTTATTTGTCAAAGCTCTTGTAAATAGCCCATCAGCAGATTTCCCCAACAAGGTCGTAGGTTGATGGCTCTGGTTCTTATCCTCTAGAAATTTTACCGAGTAGGCAAATTTATTTTCGTTCGCCCTGCAAATTGGAGTGCAGACGACTAAGGTGCAAATTAAAAGAAGAACAACAAATGCGAACCATTTCATTGAAGTTATAAACTCGTTTTCTTTAATTTAGGTGCCTATTAAAGTACAATATTTTTATTTTAATCCTGCAAATGTTAAAAATGGGTGTATTTCTTGCTACCATTGCCAATGCAAAAATATCACTTTAAATTTCTGCACTCTCCCCATATCCAATGGTTTACACCATTGCTATGGGCAATGCAGGGATTGCCATAAGTTTGCCCATCGCAACCGCATACTGGCTCATATTTTTCCGTACATTTTTCAGATGGTTCTACAGGCAGCAGCACTTTGCAGTCCATCATATCGTGGCTATGCAATTCTTTCAATTCATTTTTTGCTTCTGAAAACAATTTGGTGCGTGTACAAAGATTAGTAGTAAGTGTTCCATGCTTGTCTTTATTGGCATAGACGAGGTAGGTAGAATCTTTTTTAAAATGCCAGTCGCAACTAGTATGCCCTACGTGTAAAATTACTTTGGTATTGTATATGTGCTTGATGTTTTGATATACTTCAAATACAATTTCTTTATGATGTGCCGAATCTATCACCGCTACTACCTTGCCTACATATACTACCGATGCTTGCAGGTAAGATTGAAACACCGGAATGGTATCGGTACAGCGGCAAGCAAAAGTGGGTGATGGTGCGAAAAAGGCAATTATGAATAGGCACGGGAAAATAAATTTTATCGTCTTCATTGGGCAAATTTTAATGATGTCAAATAATGATGTTGCAATATACAATGCCCTGCTGAAATACAGTATCTCTTACTCATTTTTACATCATATTAAAAAAAGTTGAAATAGAATATCGCAATTTTTAAAACATTTTTTCTTGCATTGTAATTTTTACATTCTAGTTTTGTGAAAACTTTAGGGGTGTCCCATTGCGGACTGAGATTATACCCTCGGAACCTGATCAGGCTAGTACCTGCGTAAGGGAAAAGGTTAGAAGCAAGCGATACATGTGCACGTGTAGCCAATTGTCTTTCTATATTTTCATTCACATCCTCCCTATTGGTTTTAGCACTTCGCCCCATGAATACTCATGGCTCTGGCGTTGCTGTTTGGTCTTTGTCCGAATAGTTCGGACAAATATGTATTACCATATAAACCATGTATTATCATGTTTAATATTTTATTGCTTACATTCCAATTATTGACGACCACACTTAGTGGCAAGATTACAGACGACAATGCCGCTACACCTATTGCCAATGCTCAGGTTCAGCTATTGCCTACAAACAAAATCGCCATCACCGACAAGGCGGGAAATTATATTTTTGAAGGCATAGAAAATGGCATTTACACACTCCAAATTACTACCACAGGATACAAAATTTCTCAAACACAAATACGCATTCATAGTGTTCCTCAAACAATGAATGTAGCACTTGTAGTGGATAAGGTAACACTAGAAGAAGTAGTAGTACAATCGACCAAGGCCGACAAAAATTCGGCTACCACCTTTACCAATATTAGCGCTAAAGAGATTAAGGCAGGTAATTTGGGACAAGATTTACCGATTCTCCTTAATAGCACGCCTTCCGTAGTAACCACCTCCGATGCAGGTGCGGGCGTCGGTTATACAGGAATTCGTATACGTGGAACCGACGCTTCTCGAATAAATGTGACCATAAACGGTGTGCCAGTAAATGATGCAGAAAGTCATGGTACGTACTGGGTAAATATGCCCGACCTAGCATCTTCAATAGGAAACATACAAATACAGCGGGGAGTGGGTACATCGACCAATGGTGCTGCCGCCTTTGGTGCATCGCTTAATATCCAAACCAACAATTTGAGTAAAGTAGCTTTTGGGCAATTCAGCAGTTCGGCTGGTTCGTTCAACACTTTGAAAAATACCTTTCAGGCAGGCTCTGGACTTATCAATAATAAATTTGCATTTGAAACAAGATTATCAAAAATTACCTCCGATGGTTTTATAGATAGGGCAAGTGCCGACTTAAAATCTTTCTTTGTGTCAGGTGCATATTTTGGAAAAAAAAGTGTGCTAAAAACAACCCTGTTTTCGGGCAGGGAAAAAACGTATCAAGCATGGAATGGTGTACCTGAAGATACTTTAAAAGCAGGTAACAGAAAGTATAATTACTTCACCTACCCCAATCAAACGGACAACTACCAGCAAGATTACTATCAACTGATATATACTAAAGAAATTGCCAATAATTTCAATGTGAACGCCGCTCTTTTTTACACCCGTGGGCGAGGTTACTATGAAGAGTATAGCACGCAGCAAGCCTTAGCAGATTATAAAATACAAAATGTAATGGTGGGTGCAGAAACTATAGACACCACAAATTTGGTAAGGCAACAATGGCTCGACAATCATTTTTATGGGTTTACCATGTCAGGAAATTATGACAATAAAAAGAAACTAAAAGCGTCTATTGGCGGGGGCTGGAACAGATATTTAGGAGATCACTACGGGAAAGTCATTTGGGCACAGTTTGCGGGCAATAGCAACATTGACGATAAATACTATAGCAACGATGCCACCAAAGATGATGGCAATATATATGGAAAAATATTTTACCAAGTGTTGCCAAAAGTCAATGTTTTTGCCGACTTGCAAGGTAGAGCCATTGCTTACACCTTTGTAGGAGTAGGAGTCGATGGGAAAGACCTCACCCAAACAGTAAATTATTTGTTTTTTAATCCTAAGGCTGGGTTTACATGGGATATTTCACAGAACCATTATTTCTACACTTCGGCAAGTGTAGGGCAGAAAGAGCCTACAAGAGGCG
Source organism: Cytophagales bacterium (assembly GCA_013297765.1). Classification (GTDB taxonomy): domain Bacteria; phylum Bacteroidota; class Bacteroidia; order Cytophagales; family Cytophagaceae; genus REBA01. The sequence goes on from JAAFID010000091.1 coordinate 9,795, forward strand.
ATTTTGTAAATGCACCGCCAGAGAAACGACCGAAATCAGAATATTTGACCAACATAGAGTCAGGTATTGTAGGCAGAAGATCAATGTTTAACTATGCAGCTAATTTTTATCTGATGTCATATAAAAATCAACTGGTAGTGACAGGCCAACTAGACGATGTAGGAAATTCGCTACGTCGCAATGTAAACAATAGCTACAGGGCAGGGATAGAATTGCAAGTAGGTGCAAAAATTTCAGAATTGTTTACTGCAAATTTAAACCTTACCATTAGTAGAAATAAAATAAAAAACTTTACTGAAATTCTTTATGATGAAAACCTTGCGGAGATTCAAAAAATAGAACACACCAACACCAATATTGCCATGTCGCCAAACGTAATATTTGGAGGGCAATTGGCCTTTACACCTTTAAAAGGACTAGTGTTTACAGTACTGCCAAAGTATGTGGGGAAACAATATTTAGACAATACGGCTAATGAAACTCGTGCATTGAAACCTTATTTTGTTACCGATGCCCGTATCAACTATGAAGTGCAACAGCAGTGGATTAAAAACCTATCCTTTGCGGTACAAGTAAACAATATATTTGATAAACTTTATGAATCCAATGGAGCTACCTATCCTGGGTTTTATGAAGGTGTACTTTATAACAACAATTATTTTTACCCCCAAGCAGGCACTAATTTCTTAGCGGGTGCAACGGTCAAATTTTAACAAAAAAAATGTATTTAAACATAACAGGCTTTTTGTTGTTACTATAATAATAGATTACACCCTTAAAATTATAGGAATACAAATTAAAAAGTATTCCTATAATTTATTCAAAAAAATTATAAAATGAGAATAGCATTAGACTGGACACCAAACCCTGTGCATTGCGGCACATTTACCGCTCTTGCCAAAGGTTGGTTTGAGAAAGCAGGAATTGATTTGCAACTTTACTCCCCAGTCACAGACCAGTATGCAGTAAGCCCAGCAGAACAGCTACGTTTGGGGCTATCTCATTTGGCGATTGTGCCGCCTGAAGAAATCGTTAAAGACCAACTTGAAAACAGAAATCAACTGATACCGCTTCGTGCATTGTTGCAATACAACGTAACATCTATAGCCGTTGCAGCCAATAGTGGTATCACTCGACCAGCCATGTTGGATGGAAAAAAATATGCACTTTTGAATTTGCCTTGGGAAAAAGAAATCATAACCACCATGGTAAAAAATGATGGTGGAAAAGGCGATATAGAGTGGGTTTCAGTACCAAAATTAGAAATGTATCAATTGTTTTTTGCTGGTCATATAGATTTTGCTTGGATATTTGATGCCATCGAGGGTACTGAGGCTAAAAGTAAGGGGTTGAATTTGCTTCATTTTAAATTAGAAGATTATGGCATTCCCTATGGTTGCACTACTGTACTGGCCGCAAGTGCCAATGCTTATGAGCTCAATAAAGAGGAAATTACATTGACCCTATCCATCATGGAAGCGGGCTATTCGCTAGCACATATAGAATCAGAAACTGCTGCAAAAGCGATTTTTAATCATCCATTGAATACCTATTATAAAGACTATGATTTGTTGCTACAGTGCCAAAAGGCAATTACGCCTTACCTAGCGGCCAAAGGCGATTGGGGCTATTACGATGTAGCAAGAATGCAAAATTTCAAGCATTGGATTAAACAAAACTTTATTGGTAAAGAGTTTGACACCATAAGCTCGGTAAAATAATTTTCTGATTTTTGCATTAGGTCAAATTCGGGATGTGCATAGTAGTTACCAACTCTTTTTCCACATTGTTTTTTGGTTTCATCTCTTAATAATGTGTATATCCTAATTTGATAAAGGAAATAATAATGCTTTAATTGCATATCTTTTATAAATCTGAATTCATAAGATTTATAAAAAACTTTAAACATGTATAAAGTAGCTTTTTCTATTTTTACATTTATACCTAAAAATAACTCATAAGCAATGAAATTTGTAGTTTCATCATCCTCTCTCTTAAAGCAATTGACAGCCCTAAACGGTGTCATTGCCTCTAATCCTGTAGTTCCCATTTTAGAAAACTTCTTATTTGAAGTAGCTGATGGCAAAATAGTGGTTTGCTCATCAGACCTACAAACGTCGATGATTACTGAAATTAGTGTAGAAGGCAAAGACAAAGGAACAATATGCGTACCTGCAAAAATTTTGATAGATACGTTAAAAAACCTTCCAGAGCAACCTGTAACATTCACCATTGATGAAGATAGCTATAGTGTAGAAATTAGTTCTGATAATGGTCGCTACAAATTATCAGGCGAGAATGCCACCGATTTCCCTAAAGTGCCAGCCGTGAAAAATGGCTATGCAGTAGATATCTCCTCTGAAGTATTGTTGCGTGCTATTGCAACCACACTATTTGCTACCAGCACCGACGATTTGAAGCCACAAATGACTGGTGTTTATTTATCGCTTAACGAAACCAATGCTACGTTTGCAGCTACAGACGGTCACCGTTTGGTAAGATTCAGAAGAGTTGACATTGCTTCAGAAACTGCAAACACCTTATTGTTGCCTCGCAAAGCCCTTACTTTATTGAAAGGTTCATTGCCATCTGACAATACTTTGGTAAAAATAGAATTTAATGCCTCAAACGCATTTTTTAGTTTCAATAACATCAAAATGATTTGTCGCCTTATCGACGAGCGTTTCCCAGATTTTGAAAATGCAATCCCGGTTAACAACCCAAATAAATTGACGATTAACCGCATTGAGTTTTTAAATTCATTGAAAAGGATTTCAATTTATGCCAATAAAACTACACATCAAGTTCGCCTAAAAATTGCAGGAAGTGAATTGCAAATTTCTGCCGAAGATCTTGATTTTTCTAACGAAGCAAACGAAAGATTGGCTTGCGAATACGAAGGAGAAGATTTGGAAATAGGCTTTAATGCTAAGTTCCTGGTAGAGATGCTTACCAACCTTGACTGCGAGCAAATAGACATCAACATGTCGCAGCCCAACAAAGCTGGCCTTATTAGCCCACATAAAAAAGACACCAACGAAGACGTATTGATGTTGGTTATGCCAGTAATGTTGAACAATTACGCATAAACATTATTCGATTGATAATACTCAAAACCAGCTACACCAGCTGGTTTTGTTGTTTGGTGGGTACTTTGTTTTTGGGAAATGTTTGTTAGGATATTATTTATTAAACTGGTATTTTAAGCCTTAATATTTACTTTGGATTTTAAATTTATAGAAATATGATAAGAACATTCATAACTCCCACACATAGCAATTATAATATAATTCTGGAATTTCCTGAAGATTATTTGGGTCAAGAACTTGAACTCATTGTATTTAAAAAACAAGAGGGTTTAATTCCCGAAAAAAAAGTAGTACCAACAAAATTGTCAGATAAATACCGAGGGGTTTTTACTAAAGAAGACGCTGAAAATTTTAATGCTCACACCCAACAAATGCGTAAAGAAT
>JAAFID010000092.1 GCA_013297765.1 Cytophagales bacterium
GCCCCTCGACTGGAAGCGTGGCTACATCAAAAAAAACATGGTGAAATGGGTTGGATGGAAAACCATTTCGACAAGCGGCTTGACCCACGTTTATTGGTCGATGGGGCAAAGTCGGTAGTTACTGTATTGCTCAATTATTTCCCCCAAGAAACATTGACTACAGAAGACAATTTTAAAATTTCGAAATATGCTTATGGTATCGATTACCACTATGTCATCAAAGAAAAATTGAATGCCTTGATGCAGCAAATTTCAGAAGAAATAGGAGAGGTACATGGGCGTGCATTTGTAGATTCTGCGCCAGTGATGGACAAGGCTTGGGCTACACGCAGCGGTGCAGGCTGGATAGGCAAAAATGCCAATATCATTCGCCCACGAGTGGGTAGTTTTTTCTTTATTGGAGAATTGATTATTGATTTAGAATTGACTCCCGACGGACCTATGCAAGATTATTGTGGCACTTGTACCCGTTGTATAGACGCTTGCCCTACCGCAGCAATCACTGAGCCATACGTAGTCGATGGAAGTAGGTGTATTTCTTATTTAACCATTGAATTAAAAAACAATATTCCAGAGGAATTTAAAGGCAAAATGGACAATTGGATTTTTGGCTGCGATGTGTGTCAAGATGTGTGCCCATGGAATAGCTTTGCAAAACCGCACCATGAGCCAGCATTTGTGCTACAGGAAGATTTGAGAAATTTTTCAAAAAAAGATTGGCTAGAAATCAGTAAAGAAGTATTTGACAAAACTTTCAAACACTCGCCTATCAAGCGGAGTAAGTGGGAAGGATTGAAAAAAAATATTGAGTTTGTGGTAAGGAATGAATTATTAGCATAGTTTTTTATGGGTCAATGAGTGCTTCTAAATTTTGTTTCATTTTTTCAAATCCAAAATTTTCTATCGTCAATTGCCTCAATCTAATACCATCAGTGAGGGCTGAAGGCCATTGGTTACATAAAAATTCATCAATAGCTTGCGTTATTTCTTGAGCCACTTCTGGGTTTACAATATACCCAAGTTGCCCATGCAGTAATGCCTCTACAGACCCATCTTGATTGCCACCTATCACAGGCTTGCCGCAGGCTGTAGCTTCTATAAATACAATGCCAAAACCCTCTTTAGTTGATGGCATAATGAACAAATCGCAAAGCTGATAATGAGCCGTAAGCTCTTCATCGGCAATGAATCCTGTCAATATTACGGCATCAGCAATTCCTAGTTTTTCTATCAATTTTTGAATTCGTACTTTTTCGTAGTCATCTACCTTTCCAGCCAATAGGTATTTCAGATGGGGATGTTTTAATAGCAAATTGGGCAAAGCTTCCAACACTTTTTCATAACCTTTATTTTTTTCAGTATTACTTAATCTAGTGATGGTTAATAATATTTGGTCTTTCTCACTTAGCCCATATTTACTCATCAACAAAGCAGATTTGTGTGTAGCTATTGCAAAGGTATTGATAGGGGCAAGTGTGTTGTGAAAAATGGAAACTTTATCGGGGTTGATGCTAAGCATTGTCATGGCTTTTTTTGCTGTGAAATTGCTTACAGAGAGTAGTTTATTACAAAGATTAATAGCTTTTATTTTGTGCGTTGGCAATTTTTTCCACACTTCTATTCCATGTACAAACAAATAGATTTTTTTCTTAAAAAAGAATTTGTTCAACAGCGTAATTGGAAATGTCAAATTGCAATGCCCTAAAAAAATAATATCTGATTTGAAAAGAGAACCTAGAGCGTAAAAAAAGAAAACAATTTTACTGTGATTAGCCGATTTGAAATTGATGTCAAACTTGTTTGGAATATGCGTGTCGTGCAGTGATAGCAAGTATATCGAATGGTAGTTTTCTTTGCCAATAATGTCAAGTGCTGAAATGACATTGGTATTAAATTTCTGAATTCCCCCAACCGATGATATTGCATTCAAATATAAAAAGGAGATGGTCATGTCTAGGAAAATTCAGAAATTAAATATTAAAAAATCGAATTTAGGCTTTTGCCTGCCATACTACTTCTTTGCCTTTTCCTTCTACAGAAAGTAATAATCTGGTAGGATAGGGGATAAGCACTAATCGAGTGTCTTTATTTGGAAATTTATCTACATCTACCCATACGCCTTCTTTGAAATTGACTTCCAGTAGTGGCGTACCATCTGGATTTTTGCCTGCATTTTTGTATTCATTGGCTAGATAAGCGATAGGCAGCAAAACATCGGTGTCGGGGCATATTTTGGTGTGTACTTTATCCAATTCTTCTTCAAAATAATCACCATATTTCTCTAAAAAATCATCTTCCAAATCGTGCAATTCTTCTTCCAAATCGTCGTAACTTTTATGGTCATAAGAAAGTTTGCTCAATTTTGATTTGATGGTAATGATTTCAAAAATTTCTTTGTCAAGTGTCTTTAAATCCATTTTGGTAAAGTGTTTTTTTTCAAAAATATCAAACATATTTGAATCAAGCCATTTTTGAATTTCTTTTTTTATGCACAATCTAAATAGAGGTTGATTGATGTATTTCTTCTATTCTTTCCAATCGATATTTTTTGCATCTTTGCTTTCTTATAAATGATGAGATTTTGACCAAACAAAATAAAGGCGGAAGGTTATTTGACTTTCAAATTTTAAAACGCCTATTGCAATTTTCAAAACCGTACAGCAGTGGTTTTTATTTCTTAATTGGGCTTACCATACTTGGTTCAGTACTAGGCCCTGTGAAGCCTTGGCTTATCCAGCACATGATAGATGTACCAGTGCGGCAAGGCGATTTGGCGACGCTTACCAACATGACTTTAATATTGCTTGTGCTATTGCTGTTGCATGCAGTGGTGCAATATTATAGTACCTATTTGGCAGGTTGGTTGGGGCAAAATATTATCAAAGACATTAGGATAAAATTGTTCAAACACTTGCTGGGGTTAAGGTTGAAATTTTTTGACAATAATGCTATCGGAAGGCTCATTACTCGCAATGTTTCAGACATTGAGACTTTAGCAGATGTATTCAGTGAAGGATTGGCCGCCATAGCAGGCGATTTGTTGCAAATAGTAGTAATACTAGGCTTCATGCTTTATACCAATTGGAAACTGACATTGATAAGCCTTTGCATGATGCCGCTTATGTTGGTGGCTACCTATATTTTTAAGGAAAAAATCAAAGCATCGTTCAATGAGGTGCGTACCGCAGTCGCCAACCTCAATACCTTTGTGCAAGAGCATATATCGGGCATGAACATAGTACAAATATTCAATAGTGAGCAACGTGAATACACAAAGTTTCTAGCCATAAACAATCAGCATAAGACAGCCAACTTAAAGTCTGTATTGTACTATTCTATTTACTTTCCCGTTGCGGAGATTATTGGGGCCATGGGTACAGGGTTGCTGGTTTGGTATGGTTGCACACAGGCTATAGACAATGTAAACTTACTACCATCGGGCGTTACAGTAGGTACTATCATTTCATTTGTGATGTATTTGGCGATGTTTTTTAGGCCTATTAGAATGATAGCAGATCGATTCAACACTTTGCAAATGGGAATAGTAAGTACTGGAAGAGTGCTAGATTTGCTCGACAATAAAGAGGATGTAGTTGCGAGTGGCAATTATAAATCAAAAGAAATAAAAGGAAACGTAAAATTTGAAAAAGTATGGTTTGCCTACAACGATGAAAATTATGTACTCAAAGACATTAGTTTTGAAGTGGCACAAGGGCAAATGCTAGCCATAGTAGGGGCTACAGGAGCAGGCAAATCTTCCATTATTAATTTGTTGAATAGATGTTATGAAATAAATAAAGGCAAAATTACAGTCGATGGAGTAGATGTATGTGATTATGATTTAGAATTTTTGAGAAATGGAATAAGTGTAGTTTTGCAAGATGTTTTTCTGTTTTCTGATACTATTTTTAACAATATTACCCTTAACAATTCAGCTATAAGTAGAGAAAAAGTGCTGGAGGCAGCAGAACTGGTGGGTGCCAGAAAATTTATTGAGCGGTTGCCTGGCGGATTTGATTATAATGTAATGGAGCGAGGCAATACGCTATCTGTGGGTCAGCGGCAGTTGATTTCCTTTATCCGTTCTATCGTTTATGACCCTAAAATTATAGTGTTAGACGAGGCTACATCGTCAGTAGATAGCGAAACCGAGCAACTGATACAAAACGCTATAGAGCAGATGATGAAAGGCCGCACCAGCATTGTGATTGCACATCGCCTTTCTACTATACAAAAAGCCAGTAAGATTTTGGTACTAGACAAGGGCAAACTGGTAGAGGAGGGTACACATGAAACATTGTTGAGTACCCATGGGCACTATGCCAATCTTGTCAATGTTCAATACAATAACAAAGAAAAAATTTCTTAGAAATTTAAAATTTACTAGAATTTATTGCTAGACCACTTCTTTTGCGATTAATAGTTAGTAAATTCTAAATTTGGAAATATGATAAATTTCATATTATCTTACAAAGTTATTTAATAAATATATCCAACAATGATTATAAAAAGTAGCGTTTATAGTACGACAAGTATTAAAATTGCCGTACTGCTCTCCTCTATTATTTTACTAGGCTCTTGTATCAAAAAAGAGAAGTTTGATAAGTTTGAAGTAGACCCACTTGATCAAGGATGGGGTTTACCTATTATAGATTCTAAGTTGTCATTGAGAGATATTGTTAGCACATTGAAAAACAATAAAAATCTTACAGAAAATTTAGAAGATAATTCATATACGTTTACCTATTACGATACTTTAACCACAGTAACAGCCGATAAGTTGGTAGTGTTGCCTTCTCAGCAAATTTCTAAAGATATTTCTGTTGGTATAGGTTTGCCAAAATTTTCAGCTTCTGATGCTCCTATTAATCAATCATTCGACGGTATCGAAATTATTTCCTTTGCCCCCAATACTCAGTTAAAATCAATTTTATTTAAAGAAGGTGCATTGAATGTAGAATTCAGTAGTACTTTGAAGCATTCAGTAACAGCTACAGTAACTATACCATCATTAAAAAGCAGTACGGGTTCTATTTACACCCATGTTTTCAATGTTCCGTTTAGCAATGGCAGCAGTGCACCTGCATCGCTCGATAACATTAATTTAAATGGCTATACCTTAGATTTAAAAGGAGCGGGTGCAACTACAAATACTATTTTATATAATGTATCCTATAAAATTTCAGGTTCGGGACAACCGATTTTCCCAACTGATAAAATGAGCTTGAATCTAGGCTTTTCAGGATTAAAGTTTAAAAATATGATAGGTAATTTTTCAGGGTTAGTATTAGCACCTTATTCTGGAAGTACAGACATTAAAGTATTTGATAACGCATTAGAAGGAGATGTTAGTTTTGACAGAGCAACAGTAGTTTTTAATGTTGATAACTCGTTTGGTATACCAATGGATTTAGCAGTTGACAGCATGGAAACCCAAACTGCATATAAAAATAAAGACGTTAGAGTAATCTCTGAACCAAATAACATTAAAGCTGGTCAAGGAATTTTAAAAATATCAGCTCCAGCATTATCTTCGGTTGGTTCCAAAGCTTTAACCACTTTTACATTTGACAATCAAAATTCGAATATCAGCGAAATGATTAAGCCAGCACCTAATAAATTGAAATATGTGTTGGCTCCTAAATTTACTTCATCATCAACAGATCAGTTTATTACAGATATGAGTATGATGCAAATAAGAGTTAAAGTTATCATCCCAATTTATGGAATTTTAAGATTTTATCAGCTTGGTGACACTTTAGCAATAGAAAAATTTCCAGTACGTTCAGGAGAATACTGGACATTGGATAGTGTAAGATTTACATTTAAAACTACAAACTCACTACCTGTAGATGCCAACACTCAGCTATATTTTCTAGATTCACTGGGCAATAGAATAGATTCACTATTGAACAATCCGAATTCTTTTATTCGTCGCCCATTGATTAATAATCAAGGAAAATCTATTGAAGAAGCTGAGCAAACTACTAAAATATATATGGGTGGCAAACGCTACGATAAAATAATGGCTAAGGCTAAAAATATTTATTTGAAATGTACTGTGCTTACATCAGAAGAAAGTAATAAAGAACAGCCCAATATCCAGTTATTCTCTTACAATTATTTGAGAATTCAAATATGTGGACTAGCTATTGGTCAAGCTAGACCCAAATTACAGTAATTTTATTCCATAAGATTTTATAAACTATCAATGAAAAAAATACTACTTTTTGCTTGTGCTATGATAGCCCTGCATAAGGGATTTTCCCAAAACGAACTTACTTTCCCGTTGTTTGAAAACGTATTGCAGTCTTCGTATATCAACCCGGCACACGTACCTGAACACAAGGTAAGTATAGGTTTACCTGTCATCTCATCTATGTATGTTGGTGTTACCAATACTGGTTTTACATTCAACCAAGCTACAAACAAAATTCCCGATGGTCGTAGATTAAAATCAAACGAATTGCCGGGTATGTTGCGAAGAGAGAATTATTTTTATACTTCTTTCAACACCGATTTGTTTTCATTGAGAATTAAGGTAAAGCATTTCTTTTGGTCTTTTAATATCACTGAAAAATTTATCAATAGAATTTCTTACCCCAAAGATTTAATAACATTAGCTGTAAATGGTAATCAATCTTTTATAGGCAATGAAGTAAGTTTCGCTAATGCTGGCATGAATACTACCCATTTCAGAGAATATGGTTTGGGAATAGTGAAACAGAATAAAAAATTTATTTATGGAGTAAGATTAAAATACCTTCAAGGTCTTTCAAATGTTAATTTTAAAACTAAAAGTTTGTCGTTGAAAACAGGTACTGAAGACCAATTTTATGCTATGACAGTAGGCACAGATGCTACAGTTTATACCGCTGGTATCCCTACAGAAATCGACGGAATTGATGGAGCCAGAAACTATTTGATGAGTACCAAAAACCCAGGAATGGGATTAGATTTAGGGTTTACATACAAGCTGAGCAAAAGAATAGTACTTTCTGGAGCTGTAAACAACATTGGTTTTATTAGATGGACTGACAAAGTAAAGAACTATAATATTAAAGGAGGTTCTCAATTTTCAGGAGCAAATTTGGGAAAAGATTTATTGGATAGAATAGATACAGCGGATGCTTGGGAACAGGTAGGAAACAAATACCTTGATAGTTTGAAAAATTCTTTCAAATACACTGAAACTGCTGAACATTACACTACCTCCTTGATACCACAATTGTATTTGACAGGTAAATATATTTTTTCTCATAAAACACATGCAGCATTAACCTTTTATTTAGAAAAATACATTGCTTTTCGTCCTGCACTTAGTTTAGCATTGTACCAAGAAATAGGGCGTTGGTTAAATATTGCTGGTAGTTATTCCATTCAATATGGTCAATTTAATAATTTTGGATTGGGCGTTGTGATTAAACCACCTGCTATTCCTTTACAATTCTATTTATGTGGTGATCAGTTGATTAATTCTTACACAGTTGCAGATGGTAAAAATATACCTATGCCACTAGGTAGCAAAGCATACAATATAAGATTGGGGATGAACATTGTTTTTGGAAGTGTAAAACTACACGACAAGCAACCTTACCCACATAAAAAAATCAATATTTTTGAATAATACTCCTTTTAGATATGTACAATAAAGTATTCAGTATAGCCGTTTTATTTGGTTTAATTTCCAACATGTTGTTGGGGCAATCCAATTTTTTACCTAAAAATTTAGGTGCAAATGTAAATAGTGTTGATTACGCAGAAATTAATCCTGTAATTTCTGCCGATGGTAAAACCCTCTATTTTACAAGAGTTTCACACCCCGAAAATAGTCACGATGCCAATGAACATTTTGGGCCGAATGATAGCCAAGATGTGTGGTACAGCGAAGTACAAGCAGATGGTACTTGGGGGGCAGCGAAAAGGCTTGATAATATTAATTTGTCTATATACAATGCTGTATTGTCTATTTCTGATGATGGTAAAACCATTTTAATCAATGGTATTTTTGACAAGAAAAATCGTTGGATAAAAAGAGGTTTATCAATTTGCACCAAAGTTGGCAACACTTGGAGTAGTCCACAAAGAGTAGATATGCCTAAATTTTCAAGAAAAAACAAAGGAAGCTATAGCAATGCCTATATGTCTGGAGACGGTAAAGTGATATTTATGAGCTATACCCATAGCTTTAATGGAAAAAAACAGAACATATATGTAAGTATTAATAATGTAGGGGAATGGAGTAAACCAGAAAGGTTGCCTAAAAATATCAATGACGGAAAATCGAGCGAAGAAGCTCCTTACTACAATGTAACAGAGCAAAAACTGTATTTTGCAAGTAACAAATTGGCAAAAGGCGGCAAGGCAAAAAGATACGAGTTTGATATTTACTCTTCTAAAAAATTAGACAATACTTTTTTAAATTGGTCAGAGCCTCAAAAACTTACCGACACGATAAACACCATATATTGGGATTCCTATTATAAAAAGAATGCGAAAGGAAGTTGGGCTTATTTTGCCTCAAACAGAGATTCTAAAGGTGTAGGTCAGCCAGATATTTTTAGAGTGAAAATATTTGAAGAAAATCCTTTTGTAATTGTTTCTGGTTTTGTAAAAGATGCGAAGAAAAATACACCAATAGATGTTAAGAAATTTCCCTACAAAGTAATGAGCGATGGGAAAGTAATTGATTCTATTCAAATTAATACTGACTCTGGAAATTTCAAAATCAAATTGCCATTAGGAAAAGATTATGTATTGACTGCTGATGCTAAAAATCATAAAGCAATACCTGAAACCATCGCAGCAAAAGGGCTGGTAGAGTACACCGAAATGAAAAAAGATTTGATGGTAGAGCCGATGCCTTATGTGATAGTTTATGGAAATTTGTTGGTAAAAAGTACCCATACACCTATACCTAGCAATGCTGAAGCAAAGATTATGAATGGCGACCAAGAGGTGAAATTTGAATCTATTGATTACCAAACTGGAGCTTATAAAATTAAATTAAACTTTGGAAAAAAATATGTTTTGGCAGTAAAAGCCGACAAATTTATGCCTGAGAATGCTTTGGTAGATTTAAGTGAAGTAGATGAATACAAAGAAATTAACAGAGATTTGTTTGTACAGAAAGTAATTGCACCAGAGCCAAACGTAGCAATCATAGCAGGTAAAGTAATAGATAAGAAAACAGGATTGCCTATAGCGGCCAACATTGCTTGGTCAGTAAATGCCAATGATGTTCCAGTCAATGAAATCAATATTGATAACACTACAGGTGCTTATAGAATGAAAGTTCCATTGGGTAAAGTGTATGTGATTAATGCATTGGCCGATGGTTATTATCCAGTTTATGAAATGATTGATTTAGTGCCAGTAGGAGCATCTAAATTAGTAACCAAAGATTTGGTTATTGCCCCAGTAGAGGTAGGTGTATCTATTAAAATCAACAATATATTCTTTGAAACTGGTAAATCTACTTTGAAACCTGCTTCATTTCCAGAATTAGAAAGATTAGTGAAATTTTTAACTTCTAGCCCTTCTATAAAAGTTGAGATTGATGGACATACTGACAATGTGGGTAAGCCTGCTGCCAATTTAAAACTATCTCAAAGCCGTGCCGATGCAGTGGTTGATTATTTGATGAAACATGGTATTACTCCTGATAGACTTGCCTCTAAAGGTTTTGGTATGACAAAACCAGTAGCAACCAATAAAACTAAATTGGGTAAAAGTTTAAATAGAAGGGTTGAATTTACAATCCTTTCAAAGTAAAACTAATTTACTTTTCATAAAAAAAGCGAGTCAATTGACTCGCTTTTTTTTGGTATTACTGTAAGTTTTAAAACTCTGCATTTTGCGGAGTGCGGGGAAAAGGAATTACATCTCTGATATTTCCCATGCCCGTTACAAACAAAATAAGCCGCTCGAAGCCTAGCCCGAAGCCAGCATGGGGGCAAGAACCAAATTTTCGGGTATCCAAATACCACCACAATTGTTCTTCGTGAATGTTCATTTGTTTTATGCGGGCCAACAGCTTATCATAACTATCTTCACGTTGCGAGCCACCAATGATTTCGCCTATTCCAGGGAATAAGACATCCATCGCCCTTACGGTTTTGCCATCGTCATTCAGTTTCATGTAAAAAGCTTTTATATCCTTTGGGTAATCGGTAAGGATAACAGGTTTTTTAAAATGTTTTTCTACCAAATAACGCTCGTGTTCCGACTGTAGGTCTGTACCCCAATCTACTTTGTACTCAAATTTATGTCCGCAATTTTTCAATATTTCTACCCCTTCTGTGTAGGTCAGGCGTTGGAAATCATTGCTTACTACAGAAGATAGTCTTTCTAATAATTCTTTGTCGTACATTTCATTAAGGAATGCAAGGTCGTCTTTGCAATTTTCAAGTGCATAAGCAATCAAATATTTCAAGAATTCTTCTGCCAAATTCATGTTATCGACCAATTCATTGAAGGCGACTTCTGGTTCTATCATCCAAAACTCGGCAAGGTGGCGTGTGGTATTGGAATTTTCTGCACGGAAAGTAGGACCAAAAGTATAGATTTCAGAAAGTGCCATAGCGGCAAGTTCGCCCTCTAACTGCCCAGAAACTGTCAGATTTGTGGCCTTACCAAAAAAATCTTGTTTGTAATCTACTGCACCATCAGCATCTTTGGGTATTTTGTTAAGGTCTAGTGCCGTAACTTGAAACATAGCGCCAGCACCCTCGGCATCAGAACCCGTAATGATTGGCGTATGGATATAGCAAAAACCTTTATCATTAAAATATTTGTGCACAGCATACGCCATGGCGTGACGAATACGCAGCACCGCACCGAAAGTATTGGTACGAGGGCGTAGATGGGCTATTTCTCTTAAAAATTCTAAAGTATGTCCTTTCTTTTGCAGTGGAAAAGTTTCAGGGTCAGCAGTGCCATACACTTCTATTGACGAGGCTACGATTTCTACCGCCTGGCCTTTACCTTGCGAAGTTACCAATTGCCCACGAACAGCGATGCAAGCACCAGTAGTTACTGATTTCAGCGACTCTTCTGAGATAGTATTTAAATCTACTACCACTTGAATATTGTGTATAGTAGAGCCATCGTTTAGGGCAATGAATGCGACAGATTTATTACCACGCTTGGTGCGCACCCAGCCTTTGGCTAATATTTCGGCATTGATATTTTGAGAAACCAGTAGGTCTTTTACTTTTATTCTATTCATGGTAATGTTGAATTTTTGAAATTAAAAATGCGTGCGTTGAGCTTTAAATACCGCTCAAATAGCGAATGCAAAAATAGTTTTTAATATTGTGAATAGAAATTTTTTGTTGTTGTAGCGTAGTGCAATTACTTATAAAGGGTTATTCGGTATTGTTTTATAATTTAATTACCGCTATAAATAAATCTTTGTCTCTATCATCTATTAAATCTATATTCCCGTATTTGCTTATTGCCCTTGGAATGCCAGAGCCCACACCAGAATAAGGTAAAATATGCAAGGCATTAGTGACCAAAATTGGATTTCGTGGAACTGATGAGTTGAGTTTGATTTTTTCAATAGTTTGTGAATTTGGTAGTTTGCCGGGACTTATAATTTCTATTCTATCGCTGAACATAAATACTTTAATGGTAGCATTTATAAAATAATCTCTGTGCACTATTGCATTTACTATTAATTCTTCAAAAACTTCTCTTGGTACTGCCCATTTGGGGCTACTATTAAATGATGCACTTACTTCTTGTTCCTTTTTTATATTGCGGCCTATAAATATCATTGTCTTATCAAATAAATCTTTGATAGTACCTTCAAACGGGTTTTCCTTATCTATATACTTATCGGTAGTAATTTTTATTCCATCAAAATGCACACAGTGAATCGTGAACAAGGGTTTATATTTTTGTGGATTTGCACAAGCTATTAATAAACCTGCTAATGTAACTCGGTCGTTTATTAAGAATCCAATATTTTCTAAGAGTGTTTTATATGGCACATCAAAATCGGTGATTGATTTTCCTATTTTTTTAACCAGCAAGTTATTCACTATCTTCTCATCTAAATCTATAAAGGTTGTATTGTTTACGGGCAACTCGTCTGAGTGAATTTGTGCGCTACTTTGCATCATTCTTCTAAGTTCTTCAATAGAAGCGATGCGTTTATCTGCGGCATTTTTCACATAAATTAAACTGCCTTCTTTTGTTTGATAAGGTTTGTTTACACCATTCGGCACATCAACTACAATCAACATTTTGCCTTCGATTAAATGCTTCTCGATGGTTATTGATGCTGGTGGGGTGAGATGCAGTTCGGTAGAGGCCGACCCTAGCCATTGTATTAGTTGGTCTTCTTTATCTGCACTTATTCCAATAATAGATTTATCATTATCGACACCAATAATTATTTTACCACCATTAGTATTTAAAAATGCTGCTACTTCATTAGTAATTTTTTTAACGCTATCAAAAGTTCGTTTAAATTGAACTGTTGAAGATTCGCCTAATGCAATTGTATCTAAGAGCGTAGAGGTGTTCATTGTTTGTATTTTTTATCGTATGGTGGAATAGAAATTACTCATTGAGTAATTCGATAATTTCAAGTTTGAGGACTGGAAGATGTTTTATGATAATGTTCCAAATTTGCAAATTTTCAATATCGTCGTACCCATGCGTCAATCTGTTTCGGGTATCTACTATTTTGCGAGCATTAGCAATTGATATTTCTGGATCATGTTTAAGTAAATTGTTGATGGCTTCTCCAATGGTAATCATATTTCGTTCTACTGCATCTTGAACCAATGAATTGGAGTCATAAGCATTAAATATTTTTCTGTACCAACATATTTTTCAATATTATCAATACATATCATAACATCCTTTAATAATTTTTTTGTTTCATTATCCATAGATGGCAACTCTCTTATTTTTTAACTCTTCAATAAAATATGGGTTTTTCAGCGACCTTTCCGTAAGCAAATCTACTTTTCTATTAAGTAAAAATTCTAGTTCAAAGATTAAATCCCATAGATGACCACCAGCTTCCACAGGGTCTAGACCTTCTTGTAGATTTACCAAAAAATCAATATCGCTTTGTTCATTAAATTGGTCTGAAATAACAGACCCAAATACATAAGCATTTTTTATTTTATGCTTTTCTA
>JAAFID010000093.1 GCA_013297765.1 Cytophagales bacterium
GTTCTTTGGTAGTTTCAAAATCTCGCCTGTACATCACGCCTACACCCGTTTGCGTTATCACCCCATTGGCTATTCCATCATATTGGTTTTGCCTAAATCCTTTTAGTCGATACCTCCCATCTTCAGACAGCTTGTATTCTAGCACCACATCGCCAGTAAGGTTACTAAGGTTGCTTTGTTTATTACCACTGCCTTCAAGATTTACGTTGCTACCTACTTGTATGCTCAATCGCTCGTCAAGCAATTGTTTTTTAACACCTACTTTCAACTGAGTGTTACCTTGCTGACGACCATTGGTGTTTTGGTTGAATGATTGCAAATCAAAATTCAGCTCCACTCCTTTTACATGTTGTGCCGACAATTTATTGAGCTCATCGCTTAATATTTTACTCAAACTACTTCGTGCTATAGACGATGCCCCACCTCCACCCGAGCTAACAGTATTATTGGGCACAAATCGATTGAGCAAAAGCAGAGAAAACACTTGCTTATTCAGTTCCGATTCGCTATTGTTCAATTCTGAAAGTTTTGCATAGATAGCACCACCGCCTATACTGCGGCTGGCAAGTGGTATGTCTATTTTAAAACTCAATTGTGGTTTTAGCAATTGCCCCTTCATAGACAACATCACATAAAAGTCTATGGGAATAGAAAGTGTAGAAGAATCGGCACCTGACCTTCCGCCCATAAGGTCGGCAGCCGTAGTACGGGTTACATACTGTGCAGTAATGTCAATAGTAGCATCCAACGGGTCGCCTGCCCAACTAATAGTGCTGCCTGATATTATTTTAAATTCTTTTTTGATAACCTCTTGCAGCGACACTTTGTAACTACCATCGGTAAGGGCGTAGCTGCCTGTAAGACTTGTTTTGCCACTAGGGTCTAGGGTAAAATTAAGATTGGCATCGCCCTTGGCAACTAGAGAATCGCCTGCTACAGGATCTACCAATATTTTTAAAGTACTGAATTTATCTATATGAATATTGGCAGAAATATCCAATCCTTTGTAGTCGCTCACTACTGAATCTGGCACTTGACGCACCATGATTGGGTTGATTTTACTGGTATCGACAAGAAATTCTACAATTCCATCTCCCTTATCAATCGACAACCTAGATTCTGGTACGGCAAAAGTAAAATGACTTCCTTTGGCCAAATCAATATTGGCCTTGATGATAGGCAAATCAGGGGTTCCAGAGATTTTTATTTTACTATCTAATATTATTCTACCAAAATACAGTTTGTTGTTTACAGCCGTAGTATTGAGTGCGAGAAAATTATCTGTAGTGAGGGAGAGTGCAAATTTGAAATTGGAAAATGCTTTCATCCTTACATTTCCATCAATCACAGCAGTATTGGCAAGGGAATCTCTCAATGTAAAATTGGAGAAATACACACCATTTGGGTCAAATTTTATACTTTCATTTTTTAACAACAATCGAGAATTAAGGTAAGTCACATTCATCATTGCTTCTACAAATTTCAACTCGCCATTGATTAAAGGATTTTTTGTCGTACCAGTTATAGTAGCGTTTCCTTTTATGCTGCCCGTTGCCCTGGTCACTTGACCAGCAGTGAATGGCTCAATGGCCGATAGCTGCAAATTATTTATATCGGCATTTAATTTTAGCAATTGACCATCCGCAGTATTTTGCATATAGCCTGCAACCGTTACATCATTGCCTTTGCCACCTAGGTGTGCGGCTAATGTGTATTTCCCTGCACTAAGGTTATTTGCTTTCAAAGCCAAGTCGCCTACATAAGATTTTTTATAGGAAAGATTATTCAATTTCACATCGGCAATAAAGGCCGATTGCGCATTTAAGTTTTTTAATACTACTCTTCCATCAACTACACCCCGCACCAATGAATCATGCTGCTCTATTATTTGAGAAAGATTTTTGAGGTGAAATTTATTCAATTGAATGTTCAATTGATTTCCATTTTCTGCAGATTGGGCACTTAAAAATTCTGCTCCTTTGGTAAGTTTTAATTGGTTTATCAGTATTGTTTTTCCTCCTATTTCAATATAATTTTCTGGTTGAGATGCCCACCGCTCTCCAGCTAAAATCAAGCCTTCGTCCATTATTTTGATTCGATAAAGATTATTTTTCCAATGCTTGATTTGAGTGGCCATTTTCAGTCTTTCTACTTTTTTATTGTCTAATATAGACCAGTTGGTATTAACTATATTTTGCTGCACGGTACCATCAATTTGAGTCTTTGCCAATCGATAATCTGAAACAGACAAAGCCTGAAAGCCTAGTAAATAGCTAAGTGAAGAAGAATCGGAATTGACATTTACCTCGAGTCTTTTAATATCTAAACCGTCGTAATTGATTTGAGGAATAGTAGTTTTTAACCATAGTTTAGAAATTTTACTATCAAAACCACCTTTGATAGGGGCTGGTGTATAGCTTTTCAATTTGGGCAACAGCAAATCGTAGAGCAATGGCGAATCATTTACCATAATTTCAAATTCAAAATCCTGAACTTTTTTTGGCATAGCAACTATTGAATTGTCGATGTTGAAATATCGGCTCACATGCTGTGATACTGCTGCTGCAACGGAGGCTATGTCTATATTTCCATCGAATTGAGCCGACAATAAAGAAGTGTTCAACTTCATACTACTCCGCTCATTGGCATTGACCGATACAAAAACCAAAGAATCTACCGTGTAGGTTTTTTTATCTTTTACTACCATCAAGTTTTTTACCGATAAATTTCCGTTGAGCGTAGGCATCGTTATACCTTTCAAGTCTACATCGGTTGTAGCACTAAGGCGTATGTGCTGGTCTGTTAATTTTAGTGCATTTAAGTCTGCTCCTTTCAGGTCAAATTTTGCAACCAATTGCTCTTTGCCTTTGAGGGCTACATAGCTTGCATTGAGCACACATACTAGGTTTGAATCTTTAATTGCCAATTGTGCAACTAGGTTACCCCCTTTAATATCAGCATCTACAGCTATATTTTTATATTGATATTGATTAAAATCTAAAACAGAAATTTTTGTTTGAATGGTAGCAAATGCATTTTCCATTTCAAATCCATTTCCTTCTATATGCCCTGTCATCGTTAGCTTTCCCAGCATTTTTTCTTGTCGCAATATTTTACCCATATTCAACTGTTGAGTACTCAACTGAGCGGTATATTGAGGATTTTTAGTTTGAAGTTTTTTTATGACCACATCGGCCTTTACATTTCCCTCTGAGGTCTGCATCACTATGTCTGCATCTATAACTGAGCTGCTGCCTGCACACCGGCCTTTGATGGCAATAGAGGTAGGCAGTGCAATGGTATCAGGCACTATGCTTGCAGGCAATAGCTTTGTGGCTTCTGCATTTTTTGTAGAAACCTCATGGATGATGGCATCCCAATATATTTTTTTAGGCTGATTTAAGTTTCCAATCTTTGCAGTTGCAAATACCCGTGTTTGCTTGCTTTCTGTTTGCAATAAAATTTTTCGGGCAATCATTTTTTTCAATGTTCCTTTGGCCTCTACTTCTACTAAAAATGTACGATTTCTGTTTTGATGAATGATGTCCACCGAACTAAGCGAAGGCTGTAGAAGCAGCAAATCTTTGATGGCAATTTTTGTGTTACTTAGCTTAGCATTAACAGCAAGGCTTTGAGCAATATTCCCTAGCGAATCGAAAGTAATGTGAATGTCTTTGGCAATACTTGAAAAATTGGTTTCAATCAAAAAATCTTCTACTGCCGCCTCTTTGTTATACAAATGTAATTTTCCATACATTTTTTTTAGCCCAAAGCCGCTCTGGTCTTGAAACTGTAGATGTTCTAAGGTGGCCTCTACAGTATCGGTGGTATATTTTACGGTGTGAATATTTGCACCAATATTTTTTAATCTTAAATGTTTCCAGTCTATACCCAAATGTTGTACAGCTTTGGTATCAGCATTCATTTCAAAATTATTTTCTGCCATTTTTAACTGCTGTGCTAGAATTTTCCAACCTTTATTTGAGGCTACTTTAGAAGGTATTTTAGCAACAGCTTTTTGTTTTTCTCGCATGGAAAATTTACTCTCGCTACCCATCAATGCTAGCTTTTCACATACTATTTGTTGTGACAACAAGTTTAAATTGACTTCATTTAATTCAAAGTTTTTTATATTACTTTGAAAGCAAATAGAAGATGTACTATCAGCATAATTCACACTTACTTTTTTCAACAATAAGTTGTTTAAACCTATGGTATGCCAAGGTGCTTGTCCATCAGCAGTGCTGGTATCGGAAGTGGTTTTGGTTTTAAAAAAGTTGAATGAGGTATTTTCAATTTTTATAGCATCAATAGCTACCATTTTTTCTAATAGATTTAATTCATCCACCTCAATAGTTAAATCTCCTATCCTAGCATTTACAAAAGTTCCACCAACAGAATCTAAAAATCGAGCTTTTGTATTTATAATAGTCAATTCATCTAAACCTATTTCCCAGGGCTTTTTAGTGCTATCTGCTTTTTGTGAAACTACCGTTGTGTCAGGCTTAGAGAAGGCATCTATTAGAAATTGAAAATTAAATTTGCCACCCTTTTCGGTGTTGTAAATATTGGCATTAACACCAGTTATACTAAGGTTACTCACAGAAATTTTTCTCTTTATCAAGGCCAACATATTTACATCAATCGACAACTTTTCCAAAAAAATTAAAGTGTCATTTTTAGTATCATTCAAATACAAATTTTCTAAAATAATGTACTTAGGAAAACCAATATCTATGCGACCAAGAGCAACAATGGTATGTGTTTTATTGCTTACAAATGTGGTGGCTTTTGAAACCAAAAAATTTTGAATTTTAGGAAATTTTAGCACTGACCATACAACACCAAAAAACAGTAGTACTAGCATTACTAGTACTACCGTTAACTTGAGTAATATTTTAAAAAAATTTTTAAAAATCTCCATAAATGTTTTGGCGCTCTACTGCTGTATGGCTATACTGTAGCTGGCTTTACATGTTCTTTATTATTGGCGGCATCTATATGTACCTCTGTTTTTTCTACCAGCACTGCGTAGTCATTAGGTATTATTTTATTGCCAAATAATGCAGCATAGACCTTAGTAAACTCTGCACCAAAATATAATATAACAGATGAGTAATATACCCACAATAAAAGTATGATTAATGAGCTTGCAGACCCATAAGCACTAGCCACATCAGAGGTAGAGAGGTACAAACCTATCAAAGATTTGCCAATCAAAAATAATACAGAAGTAAACCCTGCACCTACAAAAGCCTCTTTCCAGCCCAGCTTGCCATCTGGCAATACTTTGAAAATTATTGCAAACAATGTGGAAATAACGATTAGCACCACCACAATATTTGCTCCATACATCAGGTAGGCAGTGATATCTGGAAATATTCTTTCTATTCTATTAAATAATGCATCTAGCACGGCATTGATGGCTAAAGAAACCAATAGTAAAAAGCCTAAACTCCCTATCAATGCAAAAGAAATTAGACGATTTGTAATGTATTTCAACCACCCTTTTTTAGGTTTTGCTTTTATTGCCCAAATAAAATTGATGGAATCTTGCATTTCTATAAAAATTCCAGTCGCACCTATCAATAGGGTCACTACGCCTATTGCCGAAGCAATAAAAGACTTGTTGGATAGTTGTACATTCATAATCAAATCCTGCACTTGTATGGCAGCTTCCTTTCCAATCAGTCCATTTATTTGTCCATAAACTTCCCCTTGTATCGCTTCTTTGCCAAAGAATATAGCACATACAGAAATAATAACCACTAGCATAGGAGCTATTGAAAACACAGTATAGTAGGATAAAGAAGCACTTAATTTTATTGCATTATCATTGCTAAATTCTATACCAGCTTGCTTCAGCACTTGCCAAAATCCTTTGAAAAAATTATTCATACTTTATCTATTTGTAGTTAAACAATTTTAAAAATTAAAAAACTATGCCACTATAATTCTAGGAACTGTCGTGGCACGAAGTTTTAAAATGTTTAGAAAAAAAAATTATCCATTTTAAACATTACAACTATGTCAAACATTCTTTATTTAATCGCAGTTATACTTATCATTGGCTGGGCAGTTGGCTTCTTTGCCTACAGTGCTGGCGGTATCATTCACGTTTTATTGGTTATTGCTATTATAGCAGTACTTCTAAATGTTATAAGAGGCTCTAGAGTCTAGTTTTATTGGTATTACAGAAGTAGCAGCTTATTGGTTGCTACTTCTCTTTTTTATTTTTTTATAAATGAATGAGGCTATCTATACTTAGTGTTTTGTGGTTTGCAATTATAATCTCCCAATCATCATTTTTATTTGGTCAAAACAATGCTACAAGCAAGAATAAAAATCATAAGAAATCAGAAATTCACGATTCATTAAGAATATATAAACAAATCAAAAAAATTACTGATAAAAAGAAACAAACAAAACAGCTTTATGATGAAATTTTTATTTTGCCTGATAGTAAGAAATCAGCAGTAAAAACAAAGAAAAAGAAACCAAAATATTCCCCTAATTACGAGGGTAAAATCATTAGAAAAATTTATATCACAACCCTTGATCCATTTGGGTATGATATATATGATACCTCAAAGCATGCTAGGTCACTTTTTGAAAAAGGGGGAAATTTCATCCATATAAAATCAAAGAAAATAACCATCAAAAATCATTTACTTATTAAAAATGGTGACTCGCTAGATTTATACAAGTTGAAAGAATCGGAAAGAATAATTCGTACTTCAGGATATGTGCGTGATGCGTCAATCACAGTAAGACCTACCAATAGTATAGACAGCGTAGATATATACATTCTGACCCAAGATAGATGGGCACTCAATTTTGACATTGCTGTAAGCACCACAAGCTACAATGCAAATGTGAATGATAACAATTTTCTAGGCTTGGGTCACTATGCATCACAAACCGTGTACTCATCTGGCTGGAAGGATTCGATTGTGAATTTTAAAGGGCAATACAGCGTACCTTTCATCAAAAACACATTTATCACTCTCAATGGATTTTACAGTACAGATAAATACAATTACAATAAAGGTTTTCAAGTATCACGTACTTTTTATTCACCTTTGACACAATGGGCTGGCGGCATTGAACTTGCTAACTACAGCAATCCAGCTTTGCTATATCATTCAGATACTTTAAAAAAACTTGTGACCATTGACTTTAACAATTATGACGGCTGGGCCGCACATAGTATAGGCATTGGCAAAGCCAGCGGTAAAGATAAAGATAGGGCTACACGACTTGTGTATGGTCTTCGGTATTGGCAACAATATTACTACAACACACTTCCCTTGGAAAGCGATAAGTTCGCCACATTTCAACATCACAAAACTGTATTAGCAACGGTTGGCACATCCTACCGTGGCTATTACAAAGACAAGTTTATATTTCGATACGGAACTACCGAAGACGTACCTATCGGCTCTGTATTTTCTATAACAGGTGGCATAGACCATCGTACACGTGGGAACAGGCTTTACCTAGGCACCAAAGCTGGATATGCTCGCCATTTTATGGGCATAGGATATACTGCTTTAAAATTTGAGGTAGGAAGTTATTTTTTAAATGGCAAAGCCGAGCAAGGAGCTGCAAGAATTGGGGTCAATTACTTTACAGAATTGATAGAAATATACCGTTGGAAATTTCGACAATTTTTATCTGCCGAATGTGTGTATGGATTCAATAGAGATTTAAACGAATTGCTCAATATTAATAATGAAAATGGGCTAAGAGGCTTCAATAGCCCAATACTTGCTGGTAGCAATAAATTTGTAATTATTTCACAGACACAATTGTATTTGCCCTATTCATTTTTAGGTTTTCGATTTGCACCCATAATTTATGTAGGACTAGGTACAGTAGGAAATGCAAACAAAAGTTTTGTACATCAACAAGTATTTCCAGTATTTGCCATAGGAATGCAAATACGAAATGAATTGTTGGTATTAAATACTTTTCAGTTTATCGTGGGCATATACCCTTATATTCCTGGTGTTGATAGTCCTAGTTTCAAAATTAATCCTATACAAACTTATGATTTTCAATTTAGAAATTATGAAATAAGCAGACCCGATGTGGTAGCTTATGATTAGTAAATGAATTTATTTCTAAATAAATACAAGTCAAATTTGGAACAATAAGAAACACTAGCAAAAATTCAAACAATAGAAGTGGAAAACTTCTACACTTTTTCATCAAAAAATAACGACCAAGATATTGAATAATTCAATGAAAAAATTGTAATTTTCGAAACATAAATTTAAAACAAATCCTTAT
The DNA here is from genome assembly GCA_013297765.1 of Cytophagales bacterium. GTDB lineage: Bacteria > Bacteroidota > Bacteroidia > Cytophagales > Cytophagaceae > REBA01. The sequence continues at coordinate 8,296 of JAAFID010000093.1, forward strand.
GACAACAAATCGTACAATTCAATTAATGAAGAGTTCGCTAGGTACTATGGGGCTATCGGCCACCTTGCTAGTTACTGGCTTTAGCAGTACAGTAACTGCACAACAAGTACCACTAGAAAAACTAGGCATCCAAGCCGATGGTGCTCCATTTATAGACATGGCTCGCCAAGAGAGACCTTGGGGAAAGGCCTCGGGAACTGGCGACGCTATAGCTGATGCCAATGGTTGGCCGATGGAAGATGCCACCAAAGTATTTTTCGATGGTCGTGCTACTTTTGCATGGAATGGCGATGCTGCTATCGAAGATCCAGATAAATATAACATGGATATGTCTGGCACTTGGAAACTATCTTATGATGGGCAAGCCGATATTTCTATTGTAGAAGGTTCTGGAATCACCTTTACCAATAAAAAATACGATGCCGCTAGCAATAGAACATCTGTAGATGTCACCCTAATCAGAGATAGAGCAGTACAATCTACCTCAATTTGTTATTTAAAGTTTACCAATACCAAAAGAACTGCTTCAAGTGCTACTAATACTGGGATAAGCAATGTTAAAATGATTCGCCCAGGATATGATGTAAATACCAAGCAATTAATCGTTGATGGATATTTTGATGCAATTTGCCCATTTGGTATATTAAGAACAATGGGATTAACTAATACCAACGGATTTCCCGCTATGGGGCAATTTTTCGGCACAGACCCTACCTATGCTTGGAGTGAGCGGATAATGCCAGAGGCTCCAAATCAAAGTGGAGATAAAGGTTTGGCTTGGGAACATATCATTGATATTGCCAATCGTTCAAAAAAACATCTTTGGATCAACATTCCTATAAACGCAGAACCAAATTATATGGAAGGTTTGGCAAAGCTATTCAAAGCCAAACTTAACCCAGGTCTAAAATTATATTTTGAAATTTCTAATGAAGTATGGAATTTTGGATTTCCTCAATTTCAATACAATTTGTTAGCTGCCGAAGATGAAGTAGAAAAAAATCCAAATTCAAACTTAAAAAAGGCTGGGGAAACAAAAGATGCTAATAGCAGAGATTGGCAAGTACGTAGATTGATGCGTATGACTGTAGAAATGACTAAAGCATTTCAAAAAGAATTTGGTAGCGATTGTGTGGGTAAATCAATTTTTCCTGAGTACGCATGGTTGGACATGGGTAGAAAAAGAAAAATACGACCAAGCATTTCAATGGTGTCAAGATACCTATGGAGCACCTAGCCAGTTCATTCATGGAATGAGTATTTCTGGATATGCAGACGACAATGGTAAAGCATCATCAACCCTTGATGCTTTACTCGCACTTCAAAAACCTGCTGTAGATACCAAATACAACACCGATTGGATAGGTCACAAAGCAACTGCCGATAAGTGGAAATTAAAATTAACCGTTTATGAAGGTTCTACTAACTTTACTGAAACCTTCAACATTAAAAACAAAATCCTAGCAGTACGTGACCCTAGATTTGAAGAAATAGTAAAATACCTAGTTCAAGATACTTGGTTTAATAAATTGAAAGGTGATGAGTTTTGCTTCTTTGCCTTAGCGGGAGGTTACTCTTCATTTGGTACTTGGGGGATAGCTGAAACAGACTTTGTGAAACAACGTTGGGAATCGTCTCCGAAATGGAAAGCACTTACTAAAATGACTGGTACTACTTGTTCCATGAATGGTGTAGGCCCTACTGGAGTAGTATCAAACTATGAAGACGTAGATAACAACATTTCATTATACCCTGTGCCATCTACAGGTGTTGTAAACCTTGCTGTAAGAACATATACTTCTGAAAATGTAGATGTAAAAGTATCTGACATATCAGGAAAAACAGTGAAAACATTTGGCAATATAAATGTTGCAAACGAGATACAATTGCTGAATTTGGCCGATTTAGAAAACGGTATTTATTTTGTAAATATTAACGATGCTGGCAGAAATATTTCTGAAAAAATAGTTATTGCAAAATAATTTGAACGATTAGTATAAAAAATGCCTAACTACTAAATTAGAAGTTAGGCATTTTTTTATATCTTGGATTCAACAACTAAAATAATCTACATACTATGAAAAGAACAATTACAATGATTGCAGCATGCTGTTGCTATCAGCTAACTACAGCACAGAATATTACCGAAACATTTAACCCCAAAGTGGGCAATAGCTACTTTACATATCAGTATAGTGCTACTACCCATAGCCCAGGCAATGCTGGTATCAATCAGGTTTATGATTTTAATGACGTTGTATCAAAAGCTAGTTCTGGTAAACTGGTATATAATGGTGCTGCTACCAATCCTGACCCAGACGCTTTCCCCAGTTGCAATGTATGGTCTGCTGATTTTGCTGACAACTACACCTACTTTAAAACTGCCAATACTGCATATAATGTACTAGGTAGAGACATGAATTTTGAAGGTGCGAATGCTGCAATGGTTTACAGCGATTTTGAAACTATCAAATTGCCTATTAAATATAACGATTTGCAAATAGACAAAATAGCTGGCATCGCAGGTTTCACTAGCTCTGGTTTACCTGTAAAACTGCATCGCAATGGTGCCGACAGCATAAAATTTGATGGATACGGTACACTGAAACTGGATGGTAAAGACAAAAAAGTAAACAGATTAAATATTATTTATAATTACACCGACAGTGCTAAATACATAAGCGATATAAGAAGAAAAAATGTAATAAGAAAAGTAGAGTATTTGTATATAGGTGTTGACGAAGATTTTCCTACCATTGTATTGACTACTGAATACAAAAATACATTTATCCAAGGCAGTTCTTCTAAAACTGTAACCAATACATTAATCATCAATTCCAAAGGAATACTTACCAGCTTAGGGGAATACAATGCACAATTAGCAACATGGAAAGTATGGCAAAATGATGGTAATACCATGGAGGTCGAGGCTATAGATGACAATGTAGTTACTATTTACAATTTGCAAGGACAAAAACTAGCCGAAAGTTCCATAAAAAAAGGCAACAACATCATCACTAATTTATCTCTATCAAGCCAAAAGGGAAATATATTATTGGTAAAAATGGGCAACGATGATAATTTTACAACAAAGAAAATTTTAATCAAATAAAATAATCTATAGAATATTGTTGATTGGGTAATGATTAGCATTCAATTGCTAGATTATTACCCAATTTTTTTGGGAATTTATCTCACTTTCTCAACAACTTGCTTACGCCTATCAAGAAATTAAAAGTATTGATACCAGAATTAGGCAATCTTGTTTGTGCATTGGACATGTGGCGAAGTCTGAAACCAGCATTAACAGCCCAATCTTTATACAAAAAATAATAAAATCCTGCACCAAAATTATCAGAAAAAATAAATCCGGGGGCTTGTCTATCGGTGTTGGCCGAAAAATAATGTGGGCCTGTGGAAATAAATATGGCTGAACATAAATCTTTAGTTATAGGATAGCAATGCTGAAAGCCAATGTTTACGCCATATTCCCACTCTACTTTTGAATTATTGGCTTTTCTCAGTAGCACAGGATTTATTTGCGGTTCAAAAAAAATACTGTACTCCCCTCTCCTGCCGATAGTTTTGGTATTTTTATTTCGGAAATCTATGCCTATTCTAGCCATGCAAAATAAAGGCGAATAGTTTCCTTGTGGTAAATTAAAAGTATCTAAACCATAACCAGCACCTAGTACAAAACCTTTTTCCTTGATACGAACATTCGCCCAGCGTTTATGCTCTTGCTGCTGTGCAAGACAGTGGCAGGTAGCTACTGCAAAAAACACCACAATGGCAAGGCCTTTAAAAATAGATTCCATAATAAAGCCTTGCTGTTATTGATAATTGGGTATTCATATTGTTTTGCAGGTATAAGTTCCGTTTCTTATCAAACCATTCTGCACGTACCCCCAGTTGATGGAATCGATTGCATACAAACGACAAGTTTATATGCGGTTGAATAGGCATATAAAAATTGGGTTGCAAGGCTTGTAGCCATCCAAATATTCTATCTCGTCGGGCTTCAATTCCCCCTTCCAAAATAAACCGTTTGTATCTATACCGTAATTGTATGAAAGAGCCAGAAATATTGGGCGACACTAGGTCTCTTGCAAACTTTAAGATAATCAAATTTAAACCGACATCTTGGTTTTTGTTGATTCTAAAAATTGTTCCCAAACCAAATTCAAAACGGTACGCAACACCTATTGGGCGTACTATATCAGGATTATTACTTTGTATTGCCATTGTTGCCAACTCGCCTGCAAGCAAGTCGCC
>JAAFID010000094.1 GCA_013297765.1 Cytophagales bacterium
TTTAACACTGGAAGCATGTAGCTATAAACACTACGTACCACAGGGCGACTTGCTGTATGATGGGGCAAATATTACAATAGCAAAGCCCATTAAAAAATCTGATTTAAAGGAAATAAAAAATGCCTCAGAAAAATTAATTAAACCCGAACCAAATTCAAAAATATTGGGTGCGAGATTGAAGCTATCATTGTATAACTGGGGCAATAAAGGCAAAAAGAAGAAAGGCATTCGTGCCATAGTGAAAAATAAATTGGGAGAGCCTCCAGTGTTATTTTCTACGGTAAACCCAGCGGTTACAAGGGAAGTGATTACTGCACGACTTTTTAATATGGGCTATTTCAAATCAAACGTTTCCTTCACCACAAACCAAAAAGATTCGCTTATCAAGGTCAATTATTTTATACAACCCAATGATAGATTTACCATTGACCGTTACGATATAAATGCTGCAGATGATAAGTTACAACATTTGATAACGCCTACTATGGAAAAGTCTGCACTAAAGGTGGGCAACCCCTATTCTTTAGATGACCTAAAAAAAGAGCGTGACCGTATAGATGCTGTGCTGAAAGAGAATGGGTATTATTATTTCAATGCCGATTATTTGATTTATAAAATCGACAGCAGTGCAGGAAGTGGTAAAATAAGTTTGCAACTATTCGTAAAGCCCGATGCACCTACGAAGGGTCTAAAAGTTTATACTATGGATAGTATCAAAGTGTATCTGGATAGCGGGTACGTGCAGGGTTCAGCACCAGATACGATGGAATATTATTTGAATAAAGTAAAACTAAGACTCAATAAATTTTTTAATCCAAAACCTATTTCCAAATATTCTTTTTTGAAACAAGGCGAAATTTACAAACGAGAAAACCATCAACTAACGCTGAATCGATTGATGGGTATGGCTATTTTTAAATATGTAAATGTAGATATCAATGAATCAGATTCTTTCAAATTAATCACACGCATAGGGCTCAATCCCTTGCCCCGTAAGTCGCTTACCCTAGAGGTTCAGGCGGTGAGTAAATCGAACAACTTCATAGGCCCGGGGGTAACTGTCAGCTATCTCAATCGCAATTTGTTGAAAGGAGCAGAGCGACTGACCGTTAATTTTAAAGGTGCTATAGAAACACAGCTTAATGGCGAGTTCAAGGGCTTATACACTTTTGAAATTGGCCCTCAGGTAATGCTTACCATACCTAGGTTTCTGCTGCCCTTTCCAGTAAAGGCAGGTAGCTTGTTTACGCCACAAACTTTTATTTCTACAGATTTTAGTTTTCTGCGAAGGGTCAATTATTTTGACATGCGATCCTTCAAACTTGCTTTTGGCTACCGATGGAAAGAAACAATAGCAAAGCAACACGAATTAGTTCCTTTAAATATTAGCTATTTTAATATCCGAAATGTAAGTACATTTTTTCAGGATCTTTTGGTTCAAAATCCAGCCCTTGCCAATAGATATAACGACCAGTTGATTGCAGGCAATACCTATTCTTACACCTACAATGAGCAGGTTTTTCCCGAGCAAAAAAATCAGTTTTATTTCAATGGCAATATTGATATTGCTGGCAATGTTTTAGCCCTTGCAAATGCTGCACTCGGGAGCAAAAACAAACCCGATGGCACGAAAACGCTTGCAGGAGTTGTCTATGCACAGTACTCAAGAGCAGATGTGGACATTAGAAATTACTTTAATTTGAATAAAAATAATAAGCTGGTAGCCCGCATGATTGTAGGTATAGGTTTACCTTATGGCAATTCAAGGGCACTTCCATATATCAAAGGTTTTTTCTCGGGTGGTGCTAGTAGCCTACGTGCATTCCCCGTCAATTCTGTAGGGCCGGGTAATTACCGAGTTGCAGATTCTCTACAAGGCTCGTATTTCTTGCAGCCCGGGGGCGATATAAAACTGGAATGGAATCTCGAATACCGTTTCCCCATCATTAGTATTTTGAAAGGGGCTTTATTTGCCGACGCAGGTAATACCTGGCTTGCACGCACTAGTTATGCCAATGGGGTAGGGCTATTCAATAAAAATACTTTTCTTAGAGAAATAGCTATGGGTATCGGTTTTGGTCTTCGTGCCGATCTAAACTTTTTTGTAGTGCGGCTAGACCTCGCTACACCACTTCGCAAACCATGGGTTGCAGAGGGCGACAAGTGGGTATTGGACAATTTTAATCTTAAAGACAAAAACTGGCGAGGGCAAAATTTGATTTTGAATATTGCCATTGGATATCCGTTTTAGTTGGGTTTGTAGATGTAGTGCAACTTGCAGTTAAAAAAATATACTGTAAAAATAATATCAATCGAGTGGTTTCATTTTTGTACCTACAACTATTACATTTGCAAAAGTTGTATTTGTAATTGATAAATAAAATGAGACTAGAGGAAGAGATAAAACAATCTAAGTTTGAATCAGAGCAGCAAAAAGCTGTGCTCAATATTATGGTTACGAGCAACTGGATAACCTCAAATCAAACAAAATTATTGAAGAAATTCGATTTGTCGCCTCCTCAATACAATGTACTTCGCATATTGCGTGGGGCCAAAGACAAGCCTGTAATGCTTGCAGATATTAGCAGTCGAATGCTCGATAAAATGTCTAATGCCACTCGATTGGTTGAAAAATTAAAACAAAAAGGGTTGGTAAATAGAGAGCAGTGCGAGGTAAACCGCAGGCAGGTAGATATATCTATTACTGAACAAGGGCTTCAATTGCTTTTATTGATAGACGCACCTATGAAAGATATGACAGCCCTGCTTTCCCATATCTCTACCAAAGAGGCTCAAGTATTGAATGAAATATTAGATAAGTGGAGGAAATAAAATGTTTTTTGAAAATAAATTATGTTGATTATCAGCAATATTTTTTTAAATAATTCTCCAATTTAATAGTTAAATAGCCCCATAAATTTTTCAATAATAAAGTTTTTACAAGCAATTTAAAACATAGAAGTACCGTTGTACACCAAAAAAACTATGCAGAGATACCAGATACTTTGGGCCGATGATGAAATAGATTTGTTGAAGCCCCATATTATTTTCCTCACCGCCAAAGGTTACGATATTACCGCCGTAAACAGTGGCAATGAAGCAGTAGAGAAATGCAATGAACAAAATTTTGACCTTGTTTTTTTGGATGAAAATATGCCAGGTATGTCAGGGCTAGAAACGCTGGCAGTAATAAAAACCAACAAGCCAAGCCTGCCTGTGGTCATGATTACCAAAAGCGAAGAAGAACATATTATGGAAGAGGCTATAGGGTCTAAGATTGCAGACTATTTGATAAAACCCCTAAATCCTAGTCAAATATTGCTTTCGGTAAAAAAGATATTGGACAATAAAAAATTGGTATCTGAAAAAACCAATCAAAGCTATCAACAAGATTTTCGCAATTTGAGTATGCAATTCAACGATAGGTTGAGTTTTGCAGAATGGGTAGAAATATACAAAAAGCTAGTGTACTGGGAGCTAGAGATAGACAATACCGAACAAAAAAGCATGAAAGATGTGATAGACATGCAAAAGAGTGAGGCCAATAATAATTTTTGCAAATTTATAGTAGATAATTATGAAGAATGGTTGAACAATCCAAAAGTAGAGAGTCCTACATTATCGCACCAATTGATGAAGAAAAAAACTTTTCCGCTATTGGAAAATCCCGAACCAGTTTTCTTTTTTTTGATTGACAATTTGCGTTTCGACCAGTGGAAAATATTAGAGCCCATCATTAGCGAGTATTTTAGAGTAGATGAGGAAAGTACGTATTATTCCATATTGCCCACCACTACAGCCTATGCTCGCAATGCCATATTTTCGGGCTTGCTACCAGCCGATATGGAAAAAAAACACCCAGAATGGTGGGTGCATGAAGAGGAAGAAGATGGAAAAAATAACAATGAATTTGATTTCTTAAAAGCCCAATTGCAACTCAATAAGCTGGACATTAAAAGCTCTTATCACAAAATATTAAATGTAAATCAGGGAAAAACTTTGGTAGATAATTTACCAAATTTGATGGCCAATAAACTGAATGTGATAGTTTATAATTTTGTAGATATGCTGTCGCATGCACGTACAGATATGGCTATGATACGAGAGTTGGCAGCCGACGAATCGGCGTATAGGTCGCTTACACTTTCCTGGTTTATGCACTCGCCATTGCTAGAATTGCTGAAAAAACTTGCGGATAAAAAAGTAAAAGTAGTCATCACTACCGACCATGGTACCATACGTGTACAGCGGCCTTTCAAGATAGTGGGCGACAAAACAACCAATACCAACCTTAGATACAAAGCAGGCAAAAACCTGAATATGGACAATGAAAAAGATGTGTATGTATGCCGCAAACCCGAGCGACTCTTCTTGCCTAAAAGAAACATGTCTACCGCCTACGTATTTACCAAAGGCGACCACTTTTTTGCCTACCCAAACAACTACAACTACTACGTCAATTATTACAAAGATACCTTTCAGCATGGTGGTATATCGCTAGAAGAAGTAATTATTCCCTACATATCACTATCGCCCAAAGGCTAGAAATTGTAGCCTATGTCCAATTCTTATTTTCAATTCAAACAGTTCTTGGTTAGCCAAGAACTGTGTGCCATGAAAGTATGTACCGATTCTTGTTTATTCGGTGCATTGGTGGCCAGTATTTATAAGGGTTGTGAAGTAAATGTGCTCGATATAGGTAGTGGTAGTGGCTTACTTAGCCTTATGCTAGCACAACAGCTGCCCACCGCTACTATAGATGCTGTAGAAATAGATGCTGGTGCTTATGTGCAGTCGCAAATTAATTTTTCAAATTCTGTTTTTAGTACACAACTAACAGTTTACCCTATTTCGATACAAGATTTTGCTTTGAAAAAAAATCAGAGCTATCAATTGATCATTTGTAATCCTCCTTTTTTTACCAACCATTTAAAATCGAAAACACAGGATAAAAACACAGCCAAACACAACGAGACTTTATCGCCTACCGACCTTGCAAGTGCTGTTGCCCAGTTGCTTCATGACCAAGGAATATTTTGGTTGCTATTGCCAGTTTCAGAAACTAAAGCGTATATAGAAAAGATGTTGGAAAAAGGATTGTATATTCAATCAAAATATGAAATATTTGATACAGAAAATCTACCTGCATTTCGATGGATACTTAGCTTTGTGAAACAAAATCACGAGTCAATGGCGACCCATCAGATTTGCATTAAGAATGAAGACAAAACCTATTCTACACCATTTGTTGAGTTACTTAAACCCTATTACCTACATCTATAATTTATGAAAAAATCTATTGTGCTAATTGCCTTACTAGGCTTGATACAACTGGGTAGCCATGCCCAAGTAGGGAAAATGTTTCCAGAGCTGAAAGGCATCACTTTAGAAGATAAAAATATAGTGCTACCCAATGATACCAAAGGCAAATTTACATTGCTAGGGTTGGCCTATTCCAAAGGTGCAGAACAAGAATTATTGACATGGTTTCAGCCAGTGTATAGCACTTTTATAGAGAAAGGAAAACCTAGTTTGTTTAACGAAAGTTACGATGTCAATTTATACTTTGTACCTATGTTTACAGGTGTAAACCAAGCAGCGAGTGAAACTGCGAGAAAGAAAATGAAAGAAGGATTTGACAAATCTTTACTCAAAAATGTATTGGTGTATAAAGGCGATTTGAAAACTTATAAAGACCAGCTAGATTTTGAGAAAAAAGACACCCCTTACTTTTTTGTGTTGGACAAAGAAGGCAAAATTATACATGCTTTTTCTGGAAAATATACCGACGAAAAATTAGCCAAAATAGAGGAATTGATAAGTGAGTAAATCATTGTTGTTAAGTTTATTTTAAAAAATATTATTATGAAATTATCAGACGCAAAAGTAATTATAACAGGTGGCAGTATGGGTATAGGCCTAGAGACAGCAAAAATGCTTATTGCTCAAGGTGCATCGGTAGCCATTTGTGGTAGGCAAGAAGCTACCATTGTTGCGGCTGCTAAAGAAATAGGTGCAATAGCCATCATTGCCGATGTGAGCAAAGAAGCAGATGTGATTCAAATGATAGAACACGTAAAATCAGCATTTGGTACTTTTAATGTACTCATCAACAATGCAGGATTTGGAAATTTTGATTTATTGCAAGAGGTTACCGTTGCCGACTTTCAAAAGGTTTTTGAAACCAATGTACTGGGTACAATGCTGTGTGCTAGAGAGGCATCTAAGCATTTTATAGCAGAGCAATATGGTAACATTATTAACATATCGTCAACAGCGGGCAAGGCTGGTTTTGCTGGCGGTACGGTGTACACAGCCAGCAAATTTGCGGTGCAAGCCATGACAGAGTGCTGGAGGGCAGAACTTCGTAAGCACAACATACGGGTAATGCAGGTAAACCCCAGCGAGGTACAAACAAACTTTATCCCTAACAGTGGTCGTGAAGCTAGACCATACAACGAATCGAAGCTGCAAGCCACCGAGATTGCCCATACTATAGTAAGCATGCTAGAGATGAATGATAGAGGATTTATAACCGAAGCAACTGTTTTTGCTACTAATCCGAAGGGGTAGGGGGACAAGGTCAAATAAATATTTTATGTGTTTTTAAACGATTAATATCAAAGCAATAAACCCACCCACCCCATGACAGCACCTACCATCAATTGGAAACAAATTATGAGCCTAGCAGCATTGAATGCTGTAGTGGTATTTAGTTGGATAGCCTACAACAATTATCAGCCAAAGGTATTGGTTAAGTTTAATTTTACTGAGTTGGCTTTATTTCTTGCCATTGCACAAGCGGCAATTATGGTTTTTATACCACCTTTGGCTGGGGTCTTGGGCGACTTTTTGATTCGCAAAAACACCAAGAGCTTTATTGTTTTCACTACAGGCATTAGCATGACGGCTATGGTGTTTATGGCAGTAGCCTTTGCTGTGGGTGGCAACGTATTCGAGGGTTGGAGAAATGTACTGCCTTTGCTTATTGTTATTTGGCTGGTCTCTATGAACGTATTTATTAGCCCTGCCAATTCTATGATAGAAATGTTTGCACCCACCCAGCAGTTGCCCCTAGTCATGGGCGTCATTGTGATGATTACCGAAATGATTGCTGCCCTCGAGCCTAGCATTGTAATATTGATAGATGCCTTAGGACCCACCATCACTTTTGTGTCGGGCGGTGTACTTATTGCCTTGTGTGGATATTTGTTTAAAACTACCACCCAAAATATTAGTTTTGAAAGACCCATTGCCGAGGCACAAAAATCCAGCAATTTTTTACTAGTCATTTTGGTTGGGGTTATATTTGGCAGCATTACAGGTATTATGATGAATATATTTCCTGAATTGTTAAAATCAAAAATCACCTTGTTTGATTCGGTCATGGCTGGTGGTAGCTATTATGTTTCGGGTATTTTGGCAGTTTCGGCATTGCTGGCATTGCCGCTAAGTCGTTGGGCAGAAACAATAGGAGTAAAGAAAACATTAACTTACGGTCTATTAGGTGCAGTAGCTATGGTGTTGCTGGTATTAGCTACTTCGTCTTGGTTGTGCTTAATCGCATGTTTGATACTAGCTATTTTTTACAGCATGGTTTCAGTAAGTGCTTTTCCTTTTGCCTTACAAAATCTTTCATCCCGCCAAGTAACTTATGGTACAGGCATATTTATTGGCAGTACTGAACTGGTAGATCAGTTGCTGAATGTGATACTTTTGGGATAAGTATGATTTTTAATATTTGTAGTATTTTGGTTTACAGATTTTACAAATTATAAAATAATATTTTGTAAGTTCTTTAATAAACTATCTCTATTGCTTTCTGCCTTAATTTATTTAATAGAATTAAATGATTTCAAGCATTCGTAAATGAATGTGTATAAGTTCAAAAAAATACTTATTTTTGATCAAACCATTCTATCAATTTGTTAGCTTTGGAGATATCATTAAAATTATTGAAATAATTTTTGAAGTACTTTTATAAATACCATCTAAACAATACTTTTTCAGTGTTGTATAAATATTTGCAACATGTTATGTTGTTATGTGGTGTACTATTTTTTTTACATTCTAATAATTTTGCAGCCATATCTCAAGATTCCTCTTTTTTTAAAAAGGGTTTGGCAAAATTTAATAAAGGGATATATCCAGCTTGTTTAGATGATTTTACAAAAGCAATAGCCAAAGAACCACACAACCACGAAGCCTATTATTATCGAGGATTAACACAAATGGAATTAGGTCATTTGGATGCAGCAGTGGCAGATTTTAATAAAACTATCGAGTTAAAACCCACTTATTCTATGGCTTTTATGAAGCGTGGTCAAACTCGAGCTGCACAAAAAGACAAGAAAGGAGCCACCGAAGATTACAGTCAAGCATTAACCCTAGATCCCAGTAATGTGGAAGCTTATATGATGCGTGGCAAGGACAAATTAGCATCGCAGGACTACAATGGTGCAATAAGAGATTTTTCAGGAGCAATAGAAAAATCCCCCAATCTATTACTGGCCTATCATCAGCGTGGTTTATCTAGGTTAGAGCTGAAGAAGTATAAAGACGCCATGGAAGATTTTACGGCTGTAATAAAGCTAAACAACAAATACACTGTTGCCTATTACCAAAGGGCGGTATGTAAAATCAATAGCAAAGATTTTGAGGGCGCATTGCTAGACTTAAATAAAGTAATACAGCTAGATAGCAAAGATAAAATGGCTTATTTTCAAAGAGCTTTGTGCAAAAGAGAATTTGACTACAACAGACAGGCGGTAGATGATTACCTGAAAGCCATAGAATTGGATGCCAAATTTATGGAAGCTTATTATCAACTGGCCACTACCAAGCACAATATGGGGCAAGTAGAAGAGGCCATTGGTCATTATTCCGATTTGATAAAAGTATTGCCATATAATGGCGTAGCATATTTAAAAAGAGGTATTTATTACATAGAAGTAAAGCAATATGAAGCCGCACTTGCTGATTTTAATAAAGTATTAAATCTAAATCCTAACGAAAAGCAAGCACATTATCAACGAGGGCTTACAAAACTAAAATTGAAAGACCCTGATGGGGCTTGTATAGACTTCAAAACTGCAGAAAAAATAGGCGTGAAAGAAGCTACCGAATACATCAAGAAATATTGCAAAAAAGATGTACATAATTTTATGAAATAATTTTTTAATTTTTGACTCATGTTTGCTCAACAATTTGAGATAGTTCTAGCCTCCACATCACCACGTAGAAAGCAAATATTGTCAGATGCTGGTTTTAAATTTTCTATTCAATCTAAAAATGTAGATGAGGTATATCACCCTGCACTACAAAGAGAGCAGATACCGCTGTACCTCGCCAAACTAAAGGCATTGCCGCTATTGGCAGACATAAAAGACGAGTTGCTTATTGCTGCCGATACCATAGTATGGTTGAATGGTAAAGTGATAGGCAAGCCTGTAGATAAAGAAAATGCATTTGAAATACTTTCACAATTGTCGGGCAATACCCACGAAGTGATTACTGGAGTGTACTTGTATAAGAATGGCGTCGAAAAAAGTTTTTTTGATGCGACGGAAGTTACCTTTCGCACACTCACAGCATTAGAAATACGCACTTACATTGACGTGTACAACCCACTAGATAAAGCCGGCTCGTATGGCATACAAGATTGGATAGGTCTCACCGTAGTACAAAAAATAAATGGCTGCTACTACAACGTAATGGGTTTGCCTATGCCGAAATTGTATGATTATCTGAGAGATAAATGTGAATTATTTTTGTCTTTGTAAGCTCATTTTGAATTCGGCTCTTGTATCAGCAAAGTATATCTTCCAATATTCTAATTTCTACTGCGGGCGAAATTTTTTCGTATAGCACATGGTACACGGCATTAGTAATGGGCATGTTTACATTGAATTTCTTGTTTATTTCCCATATACTTTTTACTGCCCAGTAGCCTTCAGCCACCATATTCATTTCCATCTGTGCCGATTTTACCGTGTAGCCCCTACCAATCATATTTCCAAGCGTACGGTTACGGCTAAATTGAGAATAGGTAGTCACCAGCAAATCTCCCAAATAGGCCGATGCTTCAAAATCTCTTTCAAGAGGATAAATGGTATTTACAAACCGCTTTATTTCTTGCATGGCATTGGCCACCAATACCGCTTGAAAATTGTCGCCATAGCTCAGTCCATGAGCAATACCGCAACCTATAGCGATGATATTTTTCATTACGGCACAATATTCTGTACCAAACAGGTCGGCCACGTAAGATGTTTTTACAAATCTGCAGGTGAGTATTGTTGCTACTTTCATGCCTACCGATTCACTACTTCCAGCTATGGTAAGGTAGGATTTTTTTTCTAACGCCACCTCTTCTGCATGGCATGGCCCGCAGATTACACATAGATTATCTCGTTTTACTTTAAAGTTGCGTTCTATATATTCCGTCACTAAAATATTTTCGCTGGGAATCATTCCTTTGATAGAGGAAACAATTATTTTTTTATCAAAAATATTTTTGGGAAGGGTAATCAGTATTTCTTTGATAAAAGCTGCAGGTACAGCAAGTATCACCATGTCGGCACCCTCTATAGCCAATCTGATGTCATGGGTAGGCTTTACTTTTTTTAAATTAATTTTTACAGCACTCAAGTATCTAGGGTTGATTCCCAAGTTTTCAATATGTTTAACCGATTCACGGTTTTTCATCCACCAATGAATCTTTACTTCTGATTCTGATAATATTTTTACTAATGCTGTGGCCCAACTGCCACCACCTATTATGGCTATTTTCACGTTTTTATTTGATTTTCTATCCTTAGCTTTCAAAAATATGCTTTATAAAATTTAAAGCAATAGACAAAGCTATAAAATAAAGCCCATTATTTCAGATGATAAATATTTTTTACTAACAATATATAAATAAGTAACTTGTATTCAAGAAATAAAATTAAAAATATGGGCTATAGAATTGGAAATAATTATTCCTAAAAACAAGTCATTTTTTATTCCACACTATAGTTTAAATCAACCTTGGTAGCGTATTTTTGTATATACTATGAAAGTTGAAACAATATATTAGAATTATTAACCCAAATAAATGAAAGTAGCTTTATTTGTTCCTTGTTATATAGACCAATTTTACCCTCAAGTAGCTGTGGCTACACTAGAATTATTGACAAAACTGGGCTGCGAGGTGGTTTTTCCCTTAAATCAAACATGCTGTGGGCAACCCATGGCCAACTCGGGTTGCGAAAGAGATGCTGTTTCAACAGGGCAAAATCTAGTCGAAAATTTTAAAGATTTTGATTACATCGTTGGTCCATCGGGTAGTTGTGTATTGCATGTAAGAAAGCACTACGACCTATTGCCACAAACCGATGCAGTAAACAAAGTAAGAAATAATATTTACGAATTGTGTGAATTTTTGACCGATGTGCTTAAAGTAACGACATTGAATGCAAGTTTTCCCCACAAAGTTGGCTTGCATCAAAGCTGTCATGGTCAGCGAGGTATGCGGCTGTCGCAGTGTTCAGAACTGAATAAGCCTTATTATTCAAAAGTTACCCCTCTTTTAAATATGGTAAAAGGCTTAGAAATCATAACCCTAGATAGAAAAGATGAATGCTGTGGGTTTGGCGGGACTTTCTGTGTATCAGAGGAAGCAGTTTCCGCACGAATGGGTCAAGATAGAGTTGCTGACCATATAAAAAATGGAGCAGAAATAATAATTGGTGGTGATACTTCTTGCCTCATGCACCTAGAAGGAATACTGAAGAGAGAAGGAAGTAATGTGAAAACCATGCACATTGCCGAAATTTTAAATGCTAATCTATAATTGTTGAAATATGAATATAGAAACCATCAATCACCCCGAGGCAGCAGAGAAATTTAATGCAGATACCGAGCGTACCACTTGGCACGACGAGACCCTTTGGTTTGTAAGGCACAAGCGAGATTTAGCCACTAAATCTATCCCCGAGTGGGAAGAATTGAGAGATATGGCTGCCGCAATAAAAGCCAATGTGCTTTCCAATTTGGACACATATCTGATACAATTTGAAGAAAATGCTAAGAAAAATGGAATTCAAGTTCATTGGGCAAGCACTGCCGAAGACCATAACAAAATAGTACACTCTATTTTAGAAAGGCACAAAGTGACCAAAATGGTCAAAAGTAAGTCGATGCTTACCGAAGATTGCCATTTGAATGAATACCTAGAAAAAAAAGGCATAGAGGTAATAGATACTGATTTGGGTGAAAGAATAGTGCAGCTAGACAAGCAACCGCCCAGTCATATTGTATTGCCAGCGATTCATTTGAAAAAAGAAGATGTTGGCGAAATTTTTCACAAACATTTAGGGACAGAGAAAGGAATGAGTGACCCACAGTTGCTGACTGAAACTGCCCGCCAACATTTGAGAGAACAGTTTTTGACTGGTGGTGCAGCCTTGACAGGGGTAAACTTTGCCATTGCCGAAACTGGCGGCATTGTGGTTTGTACCAATGAAGGAAATGCTGATCTAGGTGTTCATTTAGCCCCAGTGCATAT
>JAAFID010000095.1 GCA_013297765.1 Cytophagales bacterium
AATTATTTAGCAGTTGCTACCAAGTTTACATCCAATGTAAAGTTGTTATCAATTGCTTTATCGCCTAGGTTGTCGAAGAAAGAACCTGAGCCATATTTAATATCATAAGCAGTTCTATCTACAGTTATTTTGGCTACTGCAGTTAGCGATTTGCCAGCTACTTTAACAGTTGCAGGAAAAGTTACAGCTTTTGTAATTCCTTTGATGGTAAGGTCGCCAGTCATGTCGTACACATCATTGCCTTTCGCTTTAGCAGATTTCAATACAAAATTAGCTTTAGGAAATTTATCAGTAGCAAAGAAATCTTCATTTTTCAAGTGGCCTATCAATTTGCCATTGTACTCCGCATCGGTCAAGTCTTTGCAAGTGATAGACGTCATGTCTATTTCAAAACTACCTGCACTTACTGTTTTTCCATCAGCAGTAATAGTGCCTTTTGAAAGTTTGATGTTGCCATCGTGTGCACCAGTAACTTTTTTGCCTACCCATGCAATGGTAGTTTTAGAGGCATCGGCTACAAAAGTAGTAGCACCATCATTCGATTTTGGAGCTGTGAAAGCTAAAGCTGTTAAGGCAACTATTGCCATTCCAGCGGTGTAGATTTTTTTCATGATTATTTTATAAGTTTTAACAAAGCAACACAAAAAAAATCATTGTTGCAACAACTATTGTCATGAAAACTAATTTTTATTTTTAGATAGGCTCATTTTATTTATTCCAATATTTAATTAAGTATATTTATACACCCTACTGTATCTCAATAATGGGATATATTTTAATTTTCAAATAACTACTAAGGCATTACCTAATGCAGGCGATAGAGCAATCATTTCAAGTTACTTACAAGTTTAAAGTTTATTTTACAGAGCACTTATTTGCTTCAACCAATCTCACTTTTATTGATGGTCTTAATCTTTCTGAAAAAGGTGTGATTAAGAAATTGTTAATTTTTATAGATGCCAGTTTGGTTACCGCAAATTCAGAATTGTGTGCACTAATCAATAGTTATTTTCACATACATTCCGATAAAATTAATTTGGTCACCACACCCATTACTATTCAAGGTGGAGAACAGGTAAAAAACAATCCAGAATATGTAGAGGAAATATTGAAAGCAATCAATAATTATGGTATTGATAGGCATTCTTATACCGTGGCAATAGGTGGGGGGGCGTTGCTAGACATGGTGGGTTATGCTTCTGCCATTGCTCACCGTGGCATCAGACACGTGAGAATACCCACCACAGTGTTATCTCAAAATGACTCGGGTGTAGGTGTAAAAAACAGTATTAACTATTTTCATAAAAAGAATTTTTTAGGAACATTTGTACCACCTTTTGCTGTATTCAATGATTATACTTTCTTAGAAACACTAAGTCTGAGAGATTGGCGGGCTGGTATTGCTGAAGCCATAAAAGTTGCCTTAATCAAAGACGTTTCTTTTTTTCAATACATTGTTGCTAACGCTGCAAACCTTGTGAATAGGGACAAGCAGGCAATGCAGTACCTTATATACCGCTGTGCCGAAATGCATCTTGCACATATTGCCTCTGGCGATCCTTTTGAAATGGGTTCTTCTCGTCCTTTGTATTTTGGACATTGGGCTGCACACAAAATGGAGTACTTATCGGGTTACGAAATAAGGCATGGTGAGGCGGTTGCCGCTGGAATAGCACTAGATGCCACGTATTCTTTATTGAAACAAATGATTACTAAAGAAGAGTGGGTACAAATTTTAGATTTACTGAAAGCAATCGGTTTTACATTGTATTATCCTGAAATGAGGGTAAAGGAAAATGATGCTAACACCTATCCCAATATATTTTCAGGGTTGATAGAATTTCGAGAACACTTAGGCGGGCAACTAACCATTATGCTACTTTCAGCCATTGGCAAGGGTTGCGAAGTACATGAAATGGATTTTGACCTTATAGCTCAGGCGATAGATTTATTAGAAAAAAATCAATAATTTTTATTCTTTCCAAATGCAAATCCATCCATATCATTTGACTTATTGTTCCAACATTCATGCAGGTGAAACTTGGGAAGAAATATTTCAAAATATAAAGACCTATGTTCCTAAATTAAAGCATAAGCTATCGCCCGATGGATTCTTTGGTATTGGGCTGCGTCTATCCAATATTGCTTCGGAACAGTTGATTGAAAAAGATAATATTGAAATTTTTAAATCATGGTTAGCTGCACACAATTGCTATGTGTTTACCATGAATGGATTCCCTTATGGTGGTTTTCATGGACAAAGCGTAAAAGACCAAGTACACAGCCCCGACTGGACGACTACAGACCGACTTTTGTACACCATTCGCCTAGCCGAAATACTGGTGCAGTTGCTGCCTGAAAATATAGAAGGGGGTATCTCTACCTCTCCACTTTCTTATAAACCGTGGCTTAGCCAAGCGAATGCTTCGCAAGTATTCGCCAAGGCAACACTAAACTTTGTAAAATTAGTAGAGCGGCTGCACCAGCTATTTTTAGCTACAGGAAAAACAATTCATATAGACATAGAGCCCGAGCCCGACGGCTTAATAGAAAATAGTGCAGAAACTATCGCTTATTTTAAAAATTATTTATTAGCGACTGGTGCAGAAATGCTATCAAAATCAATAGCTGTAGAGGTGGGTCAAGCTCAAAAAATTATACTCAAACACCTGCAAGTTTGCTACGATGTATGTCATTTTGCACTGGAATATGAAAGTCCGAAAGAACCAATTGCTGCGTTTGAAAAGCATGGAATCAAGATTGGTAAAATACAAATCAGTGCGGCGTTAAAGGCCATTATACCAAAAGATAAAGAAGATAGGTTATTGCTTGGAGACGCTTTTAAAACTTTTGCCGAATCTACCTATTTGCATCAGGTTTCTGGATTGCTGCCCAACGGAAATTTGAATCAATACCGAGATTTGCCAGAAGCCTTGCAAAACCTAGAAAATACTACTGAGACAGAATGGCGAACCCACTTTCATGTCCCCATTTTTTTGTCTAGATATGGTTTGCTACAATCTACCCAAAATGACATTGTATCTGTATTAAATTTGCTGCAAAAAGAGCAATTTACCCAACATTTAGAAATAGAAACCTACACCTGGGATGTGTTGCCAGCAGACATGAAGACCAATATAGAAGAATGTATTTATAGAGAATATGCTTGGGTATTGCAGTATTTATAGGTGTTTTGAGCAACAGTATTCCACAATCAAAATAAAACCCAAATGAAAAAAACAGTTGTGATCAATGTGGTAGGACTCACAGAAAATTTGATAGGTAAGAATACGCCTTTTATTTCAAAGTGGCGAGAGGAGGGAGGCACAAAGCATATTAAACCTATTCTGCCAGCAGTTACTTGTTCCATGCAAGCCACCTACCTTACAGGAAAAATGCCTAGTGAGCATGGTATCGTTGCCAATGGGTGGTATTTTAAAGATGAATGTGAAATCAAATTTTGGCGACAATCAAACAAATTGATTCAAGCCCCAATTATTTGGGATGAATGCAAAAAACTAGACCCTAGTTTTACCGCTGCCAATATGTTTTGGTGGTACAATATGTATTCTGGTGCAGACTATGCATTAACCCCACGCCCACTGTACCCTGCCGATGGCAGAAAATTGCCTGATTGCCATTCTACACCCATGGATTTGCGAGACAAGATAACGGAAGCTTTGGGTGTATTTCCATTGTTTGAATTTTGGGGCCCTCGCACTACCATCAAATCTAGCCAATGGATAGCCGATGCGTCTTTATTGGTAGATAAGTGGCACAACCCTACCTTGACTTTTATTTACCTACCGCACCTAGACTACAATTGTCAAAGACATGGCCCAAATCATGCCTCAGTAAATCAAGATTTGCTAGAAATAGACGAGGTGGTAAAGCAATTGATTATCTATTACGAGGCTCAAAACACTTCAGTAATTTTACTCTCCGAATACGGTATTACCACTGTTTCTCGGCCTATTCATATCAATAGGGAATTGAGAAAAAATAATTTGTTGTCTATAAAAACTGAGTTAGGATTAGATATGCTTGATGCCGGCACCA
Source organism: Cytophagales bacterium (assembly GCA_013297765.1). GTDB lineage: Bacteria > Bacteroidota > Bacteroidia > Cytophagales > Cytophagaceae > REBA01. Next base: position 4,060 of record JAAFID010000095.1, read on the forward strand.
GCAAGGCTTTTGCAGTAGCAGACCATCAATTGGCACATATTTATATCAATGATAAGTCGGTAACAGATCAAGTGCTGGATATTTTGAAAAATATAGAAGGCATAGAATTGCTCATTACAGGCAAAGATAAAGTTGCCTACGGTCTAGACCACGAGCGGGCAGGCGACATTGTAGCCGTAGCCGACAAAGATTCTTGGTTTACATATTATTTTTGGCTCGATGATGCCAAAGCACCTGATTATGCTCGTACAGTAGATATACATCGCAAACCAGGTTATGACCCAGTTGAGATGATTGCCAATCCAGCCATTAAGCTATTGCCGCTAGTGGTGGCTGGCAAGCTGCTGAAAAAGAAATTAGGTTTTCGCTACATGATGGATATTATTCCGCTAGATGCTACGCTAATAAAAGGTTCGCATGGACGTATTCCAGAATTGAAAGGCGATTGGCCTGTGTTTATTTCAAAAAATAAATTGATGGACACAACGCTAGAAATAGAGGCCACAAGCGTTCACTCGCTTATTATGCAACATTTACACGCTTAAAAGATTTAACCACCTTCATGCTGATAGAACTTCATTATTTGCCCAACATTGATTATTTTTTGCAACTGTTGAAAGCAGATGAAATAATATTAGAAGCCCAAGAAAGTTTTCAAAAACAAACGTATAGAAATAGAGCATTGATTTTGGGGGCAAATAAAGTGGAAACACTTACTGTACCTGTCATACACGCGATGAATGCCCATGAAATAATCACCCAAACAAAAATAGACTATAGCAACAGATGGGCGGCCATTCACTTGCAAACCATACGAAGTGCCTACGGTAGGTCTCCGTTTTTTGAATATTATTTTCCATTGTTTGAACAGGTTTACGCCAAAAATATTCCACAGCTATTTGCATTGAACTACGAACTACTGTCACTATGTCTATATATTATGGGTATCCAAAAGACAATAAATAAAAGTGAACAATACCTACCACAAATAGTTAATGTAAATGATGATTGTAGAAATAAGATTCATCCTAAAAAAACTTTTCACAATGCAGACAGTATTGCATCCATATCGTATATACAGACATTTGGCAAAGAGTTTGTAAAGAACCTTTCGATTTTGGATTTAATATTTAATGAAGGAAAAAATTCAAAACAAATTCTTCAAAAAAATATTGTACAGTAACACATACCACGGTCGATAATTTTAGTTACATAATAGTTATAGATTGTGGTAAATATTACTTTAATTTAATATTAGAAATTTCATATAAACCACATAAGCTCCTTGTAAATTATGGAAGCAAAATTTTCAAACAGAGTAAAAGAGGTGATTTCTCTTTCTAGAGAAGAGGCACTTCGATTGGGTCACGATTATATAGGAGCTGAGCATCTGCTACTTGGTATGATAAGAGAAGGCGAAGGTGTAGCAGTAGGATTGTTGAAAAAACTGGGTATTTCATTGGAAGAATTGCGGGGAACACTAGAAAATTCTACACGAGGCACAGTTTCTGGAAATGTAAAAAACCTCGCAAATATTCCCCTTACCCGTCAGTCTGAAAAAGTATTAAAAATTACGTATTTGGAAGCTAAAATTTTCAAAAGCGAATTGATAGGTACAGAACATTTGCTACTATCTATTTTGCGGGATGAAGATAATCTGGCTACCCAAATTTTAGAAAAATTTGAAGTAAACTACGAAATAATCAAAGAACTTATGGAATATCACTCTCAAAACCCTAGAGCTGCTGGTGATACCGATGATGGTGATGACGATAGTAGCAAAATATTTGGTGGAGGTAGTAACCCACAAGGCAAAGAAGGTGTTAAACCTGGTGCAGAAAAATCGAGAACGCCTGTGCTTGATAACTTTGGTAGAGACCTTACCAAACTTGCTGAAGACAACAAACTAGACCCAATAGTAGGTCGTGAAAAAGAAATAGAGCGTGTAGCCCAAGTGCTAAGCCGCAGAAAGAAAAATAATCCTATATTGATAGGTGAACCAGGGGTAGGTAAAACTGCCATTGCTGAAGGTTTGGCGTTGCGAATTATTCAGAAAAAAGTATCTCGTGTATTGTTTGGAAAACGTGTGGTAACGCTAGACTTAGCTTCATTGGTAGCTGGTACTAAATACCGTGGACAGTTTGAAGAACGGATGAAAGCCGTGATGACCGAATTGGAAAAATCGCCTGAGGTTATTTTGTTTATAGATGAAATACACACCATTGTAGGTGCTGGTGGTGCATCTGGATCGCTGGATGCCTCCAATATGTTCAAGCCTGCACTAGCAAGAGGAGAGATACAGTGCATAGGAGCCACTACGCTGGATGAATACAGACAATATATAGAAAAAGATGGTGCTTTGGCTCGTCGTTTTCAAATTGTAATGATAGAGGCGACTTCACCAGAGGAGACGATAGAGATACTTAACAACATTAAAGAAAAATATGAAGATCACCATCATGTTACCTTTAGTGATGAGGCTATTGCTGCATGTGTAAAATTATCTGACAGATACATAAGCGACCGTTTCTTGCCCGACAAGGCGATTGACGTGCTAGATGAGGCTGGTGCTAGAGTGCATATAAACAACATCCATGTTCCTGCGGATATAGTGAAGCTAGAGGGAGAAATTGAAAATATTAAGAAAGAAAAAAATAAAGTAGTAAAAAGTCAGAAATACGAAGAGGCTGCCAAGTTGAGAGACAATGAGAAAAAACTTATTGAGCAACTTGATAGTGCCAAATTACGCTGGGAAGAGGAAACCAAGAAAAAACGTTACCAAGTAAAAGAAGAGAATGTTGCCGAGGTGGTGGCCATGATGACTGGAATACCTGTGAATAGAGTTGCACAGAACGAAGGGCAGAAATTGCTAGATATGGGGCAACAGTTGCAAGGTCGAGTAATAGGGCAAGATGCAGCCATTTCTAAACTGGTGAAAGCGATTCAAAGAAGTCGTGTAGGGTTGAAAGATCCTAAAAAGCCTATTGGATCGTTTATATTCCTAGGGCCTACAGGTGTTGGTAAAACAGAGCTCGCCAAAGTTTTGGCCAATTATTTATTTGACAAAGATGAAGCCTTAGTAAGAATAGACATGAGTGAGTATATGGAGAAATTTTCTGTATCTCGCCTAGTGGGTGCACCTCCTGGTTATGTAGGTTATGAAGAGGGTGGGCAATTGACCGAGAAAATTAGACGCAAGCCTTACAGTGTAATCCTATTGGATGAAATAGAAAAAGCACATCCAGATGTGTTCAATTTATTACTCCAAGTCTTAGACGATGGTATTTTGACCGATGGATTGGGCAGAAGAGTTGATTTTAGAAATACCATTATCATCATGACTTCTAATATTGGTGCTAGAGATTTAAAAGACTTTGGTGCTGGGATAGGTTTTGCAACCAAATCTCGTGAAGATAAGATGGATGAAATCATGAAGGGAACCATACAAAGTGCCTTGAAAAAAGCATTCTCTCCAGAGTTTCTAAATCGTTTGGATGATGTAATAGTGTTCAACAGCCTAGAGAGAGAGCACATTCACCGCATTATAGAAATTATTTTAAAAAATGTATTTGCTAGAATTCTTACTTTGGGTTACCAAATAGAACTGTCGGATAAGGCAAAGGATTTTATTGCGGAAAAAGGTTACGACCCTACTTACGGTGCAAGACCATTGAACAGAGCCATTCAGAAATACCTAGAAGACCCAATTGCCGAAGAAATACTAAAAGGTGAAATAGGTCAAGGCGACACCCTGCTTGCCGAGCATGAAGAAGGTGCAGACCATTTATTACTTACCTTGAAAAAGAAAACAGCAGAGAAAGAAAGCTAGAAAATAGTTTTTTGAATGAATTTAAAACTCCCTTGAGAATAAAACTTCAAGGGAGTTTTTTTTTTGAATCTAAGAATTGAATAAATTTACAATTTCTTAACATCCTCTACTGCAGAGCTAATTTTTTATACTATCTTTGCCACTTATTCACTTATCAATCCTATACTTTTAGCGTTTGATTTTTAATTGTTACAACATCTAATATTTTATCTATGAAATCAATTTGTTTGTCTTTTCTGTTGTGCCTAGCTGGCTATGCTATTTTTGCTCAGTCGCCCAGCCCTAAAGATGCTATGATGGTAGTGGCCACCCCTACCGATTCTACTGCCAAAGGCAGATAGTGCAGGACATGCCAAATGGGAACAACCAGGCTATGTAAAAACAGACAGCACATTTACCATCTCTCAAGACAATAAGCTGGTAGTTGAAAACAATGCCCATGTCAAAGGTTATTTAAGACTGGGTAAAAAATTCAGTATATGTGGGAGGGTTCAACAAATTTGATGCTCCGTACAACTATGAAAACTCAGAGGATATTATTTTTAGTGATCATAGTCCTACTATCATTAATCCCTCTCCTAGATTATATATGTGGCCAGATAATAGATACAATGGTAAAACACGAATTGATATGCCTACCCAGAATACCCTCATTAACCCTGAAGATGGCGTTGTAGGCATAGGTACACGCAGCCCCGATGCAGCAAGTAAGTTAGACGTAAACGGTTTGCTAAAAGCTACCTCTTTACGTATACCCGGCGGTCAAGAAGGCAAGGTACTTACCAGCGACAATGCAGGTTTGGCACGTTGGGAAAATTTAGCCAACCTATCAGGCAATAACTTATGGTACAAAAATGGGAATACAGTAGGCACAGCCACGGCTGTAGCCATAGGGCAAGCCAATGTTTCTGCAACTGCACCGCTAGACCTGAAAACACAAAGTGGCGACAAAGTATTGATGGGCAATGGTGGAGATGCCAGTATTTCTTTTTTACCAGTTTCAAGAGGTGGAGATAGTTGGTTTCACATACATCATGCCCACAACAATAGTTTGCAAATTTCTCACGGCACTACTCCTGGTCAGAATCCCGATTTTGCTGTAAACCATAACGGTCAAGCTACATTAGGTGCGGCAGAATCCGAATTTAAAGATGTAGGGCTAGATGTACGTAGCGGCGTAGGAAGAATCGTAGGCAATGCACTCTACTTTTGGGGTTCTGGTCGCCCTAACAACGATTTGCCTTATGCAAGACTCTTAGAAAGTTGGGGAATGCGTTTCGATTCTCCCGATAAACGTTGGCAGCTCTCTACTTCTGGAAGTTTTTTAGTGGGCTATCAACCACAAGGTTCAGATTGGGGCACGGGCAATATCTATGCAAGTGGCAATGTGGGTATAGGTACTACAGATACAAAAGGCTACAAGTTGGCGGTAAATGGGAGAATATTAAGCAAAGGCTTAAAAGTACAAATGGAAGGCTGGAGTGATTTTGTGTTTGATAAAAATTACAAACTCGCCACCCTAGAAGAAACAGAAAAATATATTTTGCAAAACAAGCACCTTAAAGATGTGCCTTCTGAAAAAGAAGTTGTTGCCAATGGTATAGAAGTAGGCGAAATGAACAAAATATTGTTACAAAAAATTGAAGAATTGACCATGCAGTTGATTCAATTGAACAAAAGAGTAAATCAATTGCAAAATACTTCTACCTCCACTTCCAAATAATCTTACACATGATAAAAACAATCGTACTCTATGTGGTTTTTCTAGGTAGCACTATAGGCTGGCTAGGAAGTACTGATGAGTATACCATGATATGTGGCACTAGATTCAAATCTTGGTATATCTACACCAATACCTACAACGGTTACCGAGCACCGCTTGAAGATAGTATTTGCCTTTATGGCAAAGAAATCAAATGGTATAGCAACCGTACATATGCTGTAGATACTACCTGCCCTAGCAGAGGCGTATTTTGCAAACCATTGCCCTACAAGATATTTTATGTTACAGTGCAAGACACTTCTGCTGGTGTAACCCCAGCAAACAAGTGTAACCCAAAATGGGTAAGGCGTAGAATGGTGTCTATTTTAAAAGATACCTTTGAATTGCAAATGCCAGCTACAGATATATTACATCTTTCTAAAAGATTTTCTATTAAACTTACCTCGCCCGATGGGAAAGTAAACTATCAAGAAGGTAAAATGAGTATGGTACTCACGAGCAATAAATCTTCATTATAAAATATAACCACCAAAAGATATGAAACAATATCAATTCATTTTTGCCACCCTATTATGTTCTAGTTTTCTATTAACAAATTGTAAAGAAAAGAAGAAAGACGATGCACCCGCCCCTACTGGCAATGAAAACAAAGTAAAAACTCCCATGCCTATGAACAACATTACCATGGGTGGTGCATCTTTGGGTTCAGAATATCCGAATAGAATATTGCTAGGTAACAGCTATTCCCGAGGATTTATCAGTTCCGTTGCAGGGCAAGAACTCCAAGTGGATACTTTTTCTTTTGCCATAGATATGGCAGGAATGTTTCTATTTGATGGCACTGCATCAGGTATCAATGCTGGAACGATTACGGTAAACGATTCAATAGTACCATGGGATGAAAGCCAAAAATGTTATTTCAATGAAATTGATAAAACACCGCCACCGCCCACTAATTATAACCTAATGACCAATGCAAAAATCAAAGCAACAGGAGGGATAAATATTGCAGCATTCGAGATCAATGTTTCAAACCCACTGAGTGGTAAAATAAGCATAATTGCACCAGAAATAGTGTACGAAAAAAGCAAGGGCATCAAGCTTACCTTTAGCCAACCTGTGATGGGTGCAGATTCTATTAATGCTGCGATAACAACCACTAACAGTGCATCGAAAGAAAAGATGATTATAAAAGCGGTAGCATTGGGTGCTACTAGCATTAGCTTTACACCAGCCGAACTAGGTACACTTTATGCCGATAGTAGTGCAAACTTGAGCATCTCGGCCTTTAAAAATAGTTTTCCTACCAACATAGCCAATCGCAAAACGCATGTGTTGGGGCTAAGAAGCAACAATTATCTAATTATATTAAAATGAGTTTTAATTATTGGCTATACCTCGCCTACTTTATTGTTGTAGGTCTTTGCCCTAGCTGTTGCTGCAATAAGCCACCATGCCCTAGTTTTTCTGAAGATGAAAAAAGTTGGGTTCCGTACAAAAATTATGATACAATTGTTTTTGTCAGCAATTTTAATAATAAACTAACATACAAAATACTCAATTATCAAGAATACAATAAATACGATGGGCATCCTGGTGCAGGAGATTGCTCAAAAAATTGTGAAAAATTATTAAAAATGGATATGCATTCAAAAAACTATCCTGATACCATTCCTCAATTTTATTTAATTTACAAAAAAAGGAAAGATGGAATAGATTTGAATTTCCAATCTCCAGATACTATTAATTATTTCGATTTGTCAAAAGCTAAGTTTTTAAACTCTTTATTATTGAATAATATTAACTATTTCAATGTTTATTACACTCAAATTAATCAGCAACAAAAAAATAAATTTTATAAATATTATTTTGTGAAAGGAAAAGGATTAATAGGATTTGAATCATATAATAATGAAGTGTACGGATTAAAATTTTAACATAATAATTTATTAACCTAATGAATATAATAAACTTCTTTTTAATTTTCCTTATCACAAATATTTTTACAGCTAAGATTGCAATATCACAATCTTTCACAAAAAACATATCAACTTCTGCCTCTTTCTCAGAAGTCACTTCTGGTAAATATGGCGTTTGGTATAAAAGCGAAATTGATGGATCTTCTAATCAAAAACTTACCCGTCCATTCATTATCATTGAGGGATTTGATCCTGGTGGATTTCAAGATTTGGGTACCAATTATGAAATGCTAAATAATGGAACTGGATTTCTCGATAAACTCAAATGCGAAGGCTACGACATCGTTATCCTAGACATCAATACCAATACGCTGGAGATGGAAAAGAATGCTATGCTGGTGAATAAATTGTTAAACGAAGTCAATGAGCAAGTCAAAGCCAATGGGAGTACTCATCAATCAAAATTAATCGGCATCAGTATGGGTGGGCTTATAGCTCGCTATACACTATCGGCTATAGAAGCTACTGGCAGAGAACACAGATGCGAGATGTTGCTTACCTTTGATACTCCTAACCAAGGTGCCAATGTACCTTTAGGCTATCAGCATTTTGTAGATAGTTTTTTCATGAATGAACTTGCTATGAACGAAGTGCTAAGCAACCTACCACAAGACCTTAAAGACATTAATCCTGTATCCAAGCTGAGTAATGTATTGGGCGATAAATTAAAAATATCTTATACTCAACCTGCAGCATTACAATTACTCTCTAATTATGTAAGACCAAACAGAAAAAGGTTTGATTTTGTAAATGCACTAAATTTCATGGGTGGATACCCTAAGAATTGTAGATTAGTAGGCATCGCTAATGGTAGTAGTGGGCAGTACATCTTGAACAGTTTAGGCAATGAAGTAGAGGTGCTAGAGCGAGGTAAAGAACTTGCAGCAGGTAGCCACACTTTTGATTTTTATACTACACATTTTGCTAGCGGTGTTTATTATGCCAAAGCCAATA
>JAAFID010000096.1 GCA_013297765.1 Cytophagales bacterium
GGGAATTGGTACATCCATAGGTAAATGTTACCTTGTGATTTACAAACAAGAAGAGCCGTATGAAGGGAGACTTTCACGTACGGTTCTGTGAGAACGTGAGGGTGAAATTCCCTTGCGTGACTCGATCTTGTTATTAATTCATTCAATGTTAAAGTGCCAAAGTTTGTAGCTTCTGTCCAGTTTCTATTGCTACAGCAATTGTTCCACATCAATTGCGATTTACCACTTGATAATTGATTATTATTGGAAATATCGAAACCAATTTTTCTTCCACTATTGGGCGATAATCCACTTAGGAAATCCATTTCACTAAAAGAAAGTTGGAATTCTATATTATATCCACAAGAGGTCATTTGTGCTTTTGCAGATTCTACCGCTGCACTCATTCCATTGGGGCTAGATATCATTAGGTTGGCTGGGTTACTGGTTACAATTTGAAAGCTATTAGCATTGTATGCTCTAGGCCAGTTACTAGGGCAGTTTGATGTTCTGTCATTATCCATAGAAAAAAATAGTTCAACACCATCTTCGCTAGTAATATTGTTGTCTTGTACTGAAGCAAAAATGTATAAATAACTTTCATCCATTATGCTAGCCCATGTCATTGCATTGGTGCAATTGGTAGCTGGTATTGTCGTGCCACATGCTGCAGATTCTTGAATGCAATTGGTAGCATTTTGAAAAGCAGACCACGAGTAAGTATATATATCATCGGCTACCCCATCTATTATGGGGGCATTTGAGTTTTTTTGTACATAATAATTTTTTTGTGCAATTGCGACTGAAGTTGCACAAAATGCTGCAAGTATAAGTATAGTTTTTTTCATAGCTTGATGTTTGAAAAAGTTGTTTAACTGTGTATTTAAAAGCGAATCAAATATACAAATTTAGATATTCTTTCGATTTTTTTTACATCTTTAATTCAACTAATAAATTTGCCTCTCCAACCTTTTTATTCAAATTAAAGTAGTAGCTTTTACATTATTTGAAAATAAAATTCTCCTAAATTGTCATTTCTTATAAACGAAAAATGAAAAAACGAAATTTTTATTTTTTAGAATCTATCCTCACTTTTCTCTATGTGCTAGTAGCTATAGGGCTTTTGTCGCAAATTCCCTTAGGCGACTTTTTTAATCCTGTATCCAAAATGATAGGCGACTTTCAGCTTACCGATGTGGTATTTTCTCAATTGCGAGAAAACAAAACAGCCAATGAAAAAATAGTGATTGTCAATATCGGTAATCTTTCACGAGGGGGAATTGCCGAACAAATAGAAATATTGAACAAGCACAACCCCAAGGTAATAGGTATAGATGCTTTCTTTCGCAAGCCACGTCACTCCAGCGACCACGAGCAAGACAAAATATTGATAGCCGAAGATTCTGCACTTGTTGCCGCACTAAGCAAAGTGAAAAATATGGTGATAGTGAGTGAATTGATTGAAAATCCAAAAACTCAAAAAGTAGAAAGCCTGAAAATGTCGCATCCTATGTTCATGCAGCACTCTCTTACAGGCTATGCGGATATGATTTCAGAGGGAAGAGATGTATTCAAATCTGCTAGAGAGTGTATTCCTCAAGACAAAGTTGCCGATACGGTGGTATATTCCTTTCCCACTTTACTGGCCCATATTTATGATTCCAATGCCGTAAAAAAATATTTGGCTAGAAATAAAGATACTGAAATTATTAATTTTGAAGGCAACATAGATACAAGACAAGAAGGCGTTTCTAGCAATTCTAAAACTACTTTCTTTGCTCTAGATGCAGAGCAGGTATTGAATGAGGAATTTGAACCCGATGTAGTAAAAGACAAAATCGTAATTATGGGTTATATGGGACCCAACTTCAACGAGTCGAGCTGGACTGATAAATTTTTTACGCCTTTAAATTTAAACTATGTAGGCAAAACCTATCCAGATATGTATGGGGTAGTGGTGCATGCCAATGTCGTATCTATGATATTAAGAGGGGAATTTATAAACGAAATGAACAATACCCTAAACTGGACCCTTTCTTTAATATTGATTTTTTTAAATGTATGGTTTCTTACCTTTTGCTTCCATGCCCTCAAAGATTGGTACGATGGTGGGTCAAACATTGTCACCCTATTGCTCGTGTGTTTTTTAATGTTTTTAGTAGTATATGTATTCAACAAGTACAATTACAAAATTGACGTGTCGTATCTGATGGTAGCTACTTTCTTAAGTGGCAACCTTATTGAGATTTATCAAGGAGTTTTAAAAATGGGGTATATCACTATTAAAGAAAAAATTGTAAATTGGAAACACAAAAAAACAACATCAATATGAAAACTTTATTTCTAAATTTCTCGATACTCTTCTCGCTTGCGTTTGCTGGCAACGTTGCCGCTCAGGAAGAAATGTTTAAAGTGCTGGCCTCTAAGGGTACAAATAAAGTAATAGGCAGTGGCAGTACAGAAGCAAAGCCATTACTAATTGGAAAAAAATTGTATAAAGGGGACAAGATAACCCTGTCAGAGGGTTGCTACTTAGGCCTTGCACACAAATCGGGTAAAACAATAGAGTTGAAAAAATCGGGTACTTTTGAAGTCGCTAAGCTTTCTTCAGAGGTGCTGTCTCAAAATGCAACTTTGGGTAAAAAATATGTAGATTATGTAGTAAGTGAAATGACCGCTCAAGATGAAGATATGGCCAAAAATAGACACAAATATATGGCCGTAACAGGGTCAGTAGAGCGTGGTCTTGAAAGTATTAAATTGGTAGCACCTAATAGCAATATCAAGAGTTTTGTTGTGTCGGTACCTACTACCATTCGATGGAATAAACTTGCCGATGTTGCCATTTATAATGTTAAAATATTGAATTTGTTTGATGAACATGTGTATTCTGTAGAAACACCCGACACATCTATTACCATAGACCTAGCTGCAATAAACAAAACCAACGACCAAGTCCAAATATTACTTGTAGCTTCTAAAGCCAATGCAGAGATTAAATCTACTGGTCTTTCGCTAAACTATATAGGAGGTGAAAAAGGACTGAAAATTAAAAAGGATATTGCTGATTTGAAAAGAGAAATGCCCGAGGAAAATGCATTGAACAAGTTGGTACTTGCCTCTTTTTATGAAGAAAATAAAATGTATTTAGATGCAATGGAAAGCTACGTACAAGCAATTAAAATTCAACCTGACGTGGAAGATTATAAAGTGCTTTATGGTCAATTTTTGATGCGTACAGGCATTGCCAATAAATAAGAGTTGTATCAACTTATAATACAAAGGAAGCCTCGTTTTCAGGCTTCCTTTTTTATTACTTTTTTTCTATCCTAATGGTGTTTATGAAAAATAATTTTTTTCTATTTATGCTTGTGTTAACTGCATTGGTTGCGGCATTGCACCTATGCGGTTATTACAATCTGGTAGTATTTCCTAGTCAAGTTTTACTAATATTTAGAGTGCTTATTTACCTAGCTCTTATTTACTATGGCATTCAAAAAAAATCTTTAACCACTTGGATACTTATCAGCATGATATTGGGTGCAGAGGTAGGGCATTCTATACCACAATTTGCCATTCATTTAAAAATCTTGAGCAAAATATTTTTAAGATTAATAAAAACAATCATTGCCCCTTTGCTTATCGCCACCTTATCTGTGGGTATTGCTGCACAGTCTGATGTGAAGCAACTGGGGCGTATGGCCTGGAAATCTTTACTGTATTTTGAGATTGTAACTACCATTGCCCTAGTCATAGGCATTGCAGCCATTAATATAAGCCAAGCCGGAGTAGGCATTCATTTTCCTGCAGATGCTGTAGTAGAAAATGTTCCTACCACCAAGCAAAATTGGGAAGATATTGTATTACATATTTTTCCAGAGAACATAGCTAAGTCAATTGCTGAAGGACAGTTATTGCAAGTAGTGGTATTTAGTATTTTGTTTGGCATTGGCTTGTCTTTTGTTGCAGAAAAGCACAAACGCCCATTAATTATTGCTCTAGAAGGCATAGGCGAGGTAATGTTTAAATTTACAGGCATGCTCATGTACTTTGCACCACTTGCTGTTTTTGGTGCGATTGCATATACTGTAAGCCACATGGGGCTGGGCGTTTTAATCAATCTGTTTAATTTACTTTGTACACTCTACGTGGCCTTGGCAGCGTTGATTTTACTGGTATTCTTACCTATTGCTTATTTTTATAAAGTGCCCATAAGAAAATTCATAACAGCTATTTCTGAACCTGTTTCTATAGCCTTTGCCACTACTACTTCAGAGGCGGCACTGCCCAAGGCGATGTCGGCAATGGAATCATTGGGTGTTTCTAGAAAAGTAGTGTCGTTTGTGATGCCTATGGGCTATAGTTTTAACCTCGATGGCTCTACATTATACCTCTCATTGGCTTCTATTTTCGTCGCTCAAGCGGCTGGTATTGCTATGAGTTGGCAGCAGCAGGTATTTATGGTTTTTACGCTTATGCTTACCAGCAAGGGCGTAGCAGGTGTGCCACGTGCAACTATGGTAGTGCTAGTGGCTACTGCAGCAAGTTTTGGGTTACCGATTGAACCTATTTTTATCATTTTGGGAATAGATGAACTGATGGACATGGCCAGAAGTGCCGTAAATGTAATCGGCAATTGCTTAGCAACATTTGTAATAGCCCGTAGCGAGGACGAAGTAAGCAAAGTTTAGTTAGCAAAATCCACAGGGTATAGGTAATGATAAATTTGGCTTGGTTGTTGTAAAATGGTTTTGTAAGAATATAAATACATACTACTCGCCGTGTAAAATACGGATGGTAATATTTACAAATGTTGATATTAAGTTGTGAAATATTTGATAAATAATCGTATTGTTTATTATATTCATGGTTTAATGAAAATAAAAATTTAAAAAATCTTATGAAGATGAAACTTTTGTCATTAGTATTTGTAATCAGCCTTTTTACTATGGGTATTAAGGCACAAGGAGTAAGTGGCGATACCTTAATTACAAAAAATGGATTAAAGTATATTCCTGTAAAAAGAGGCGATGGACCCAAGCCCTGGCCAGGGCAAAAAGTAAGTATATTTTACACCGTAAGATTTGTAAATGCAAAGAAAACATTTGATACCAATAAAGGTGACGAACCATTCAAATTCAAATTGGGCAAAGGCGAGGTTATTGCTGGCCTAGATGAAGGCATTTACTTAATGCATACCAATGGTAAAATGAAATTTATCATACCTTCAAAATTGGCTTACGGCTCTAGCGGGTTGCCAAATCCAGAAGGTAGCCCTAGGTACTTAGTGCCACCAAATACAGATTTGATTTACGAAGTGGAATTGGTAGAGGTTCATTGATTTTACCTCCATTTTATATAAAAAAGGGGTTGCAAGTTTTAATTTGCAACCTCTTTTTGTATTTAAAGGAAGTCAAAATCTATATAATCTTAAACTCTGTCCTTCTATTCCTTTGTCTTCCTGCTTCATCGTCATTGCTGCCTATGGGCACAGTGCTACCGTAACCAATTGGTTTAATTCTGTTTTTTGCAATTCCATTGGACACCAAAAAAGCAGTCACTTTTACTGCTCGCTCTTCTGATAATTTTTGGTTCAATACTGGGTCGCCTAAGTTATCTGTATGACCACTAATTTCAATGTTAATGGAAGGATTTTCTTTGAGCAATTTCACCAATCGCAATAGTTCGGAAGTAGAGGCAGGTTTCAATTCACTTTGACCCGAATCGAAAAATATATTTTTCAATATCATCTTTGAACCCTTACTGGCATTGGGTAGTTTGATTTCTTTTTTTATTTCTCTATAGCCGTCTTTTGCCGTTAGAAACACATTTTCAGAATAAAATAGATTTCCTTTTTTCTCTACTGCTATTCCATAGTTGCGTCCAGAAGGCAATGAAACCAAGTATTCTCCAGTTTTTTTATTGCTGTGAAACTGGGCAACTACTTCTTTTGAATCATTGTCGGTAATGGTAATTTGGGCATCTATTGGATTATTGGTCTGCTCATCTTTTACAGTACCTTTTAGCAAAGCAAGTTTGGGGGAATTAATTTGTACTGGCATACGAATAGAGTAAATATCTTGCTGACCTAGACCACCTTCTTTATCCGATGCGTAAAAGCCTTGTTTGCCATCGGCAGAGATTACAAAATATACTTCATCGCCAGCGGTGTTGATAGGAAATCCAAGATTTTCGGGAATTCCCCACGAGCCATTTTCGTTTTTCTCACTTTTAAATACATCGTACCCGCCCATACTGCTGTGGCCTTTGGAACAAAAGTATAATGTCTTGCCATCAGGGTGCATGAATGGGCAATCATCATCGTAGGGTGTGCTTAGTTCCAATTTTCGTGGTTTCGACCAGTTTCCGCTTGTGGTTTTGCTACAGGTGTATAGGTCTCGGCTACCATCCATTACTTTTCGCACAAAGTATAACGTGCGTTCGTCGGGCGAGAGGCAAGCTGTGGTTTCAAAAAATTCTGTATTGATAGGCATTGACGTTGCTGAACTCCAATTATTACCTTCCAAAAAAGACATATAAACATCGCCGCCATTGCTACCTTTATAGACAAACATAGTTTGCCCATCATCTGATAGCCCCACACAGGCATCGTGGATAGAGCTATTGAGCGGAGCACCTATGTTTTCGGCTGCTGCCCAAGCTCCGCCCACATTTTTGCATGTGTAAATGTCCTCAAAATACCGACCATCTGTATCTTTTTTGCCGCCTTTAGAATCGGGGCGGCGAGAGGTAAAGTATAATCTAGAATGGTCGGCGGTGATATAAGGTAAATAGTCTTGATATACAGAATTGACTAGTTCACCAGCATTGGTAACCTTGGCATCGGTAGGGTGAGCAACATATATTTTCCCAAATTCACATTCTTTAATTCTCTTTGTTACCAATTTTTTATTGGTATTGCCTACATCAGATTTAATAAAATAAAATTTTGCACTGTCAAATTGATGGTCTATTTGGAAGGCTTGTGCAAGTGTAAAATACAATTTACTATGGGGTTTAGGGCTATATTTTACAGCATCAGAGGCATATTGTAGCGCAGCATGTTTGCTACTGCTGAGCAAGTAGCATTGAGCCAACCTTAAATTTGCATAAGCATTTTTGGGATTCGCTTCTCTCGCCTGCCTGTATAGGTCTAGTGCAGTAGTATAATCTTGTTTATTAAAAAAATCATCGCCTTTTTTTATCCATTTTTCCCCTTGTGCTATAGATGGAACTATTGCCCAAATTAGCATTAGAAAAAATGTTCCTATAGTGGCGATTATCCTCATCTGATGCGGTCTACGGATTTAATCAAATCCTCATCTTTCTTAATATACCGAAGAGCTAAAAAATTAAAAACAATGGCTATTAATGGTAGGTAAAATCCAGTGGAGAAAAACACATCGCTTATTTCAAACAATGTTTTTGCCTTGTCAATGGCAAAGAAGTAAGTGCCTAAAAGACTTAAAAGCAAAAGGTAATTGATGGCACATAGCCTAGTTTGCAATTTTCTATTTCGGTATTGCAACAATGCAAACATAGCAGTAAGCGATGCAAGTAAGGCCAGTGCAGCTAGGTAATAAGTATCGCCTCTGTTTTCTAGCGATGCCTGACCATGAGGTGTAAAGTGTATGGCGATAGGGTCTAATTGCAATTGCCCAGCAATACCAGTAGTTTTTTCAATGGCTTCACATTGCCAAAAAGGAACAAAAATAGTAATGACCATCAGTATGCCAATGGCTAGTAAGAAGAGCGTTTGTATTCTTTGTATCATGTTTTATTTATCTTGCAAATTGTAGCTGTAAAAATAGTAAATTTTATAGCTTAGTTTATAGCTTTATCAGTAGTAATAATATATATCAAATCCGAATGAGGTATTTTTTAGAAGTAAGTTATAAAGGTACAAATTATCATGGTTGGCAGGTTCAGCAAAACGCCCATACATTGCAGCAAGAACTTGAAAATGCCTTAAAACTTTATTTCCGAAAACCAATTGCAACATTTGCTAGCGGCCGCACCGATACTGGCGTACACGCCGAACAGCAATTTGTACAAATAGATTTAGACGTAAATTTTACCAAGACTGATATGTATCGGTTAAATAAAATTATGCCAAGCGACATGGCCTTAAAAGCATTTTACCCAGTTACCGATACTGCCACTGCTAGGTTTGATGCATTTGCTAGGGTGTATGAATATCGAATTTTATTTAGCAAAAATCCTTTTTACAAAGATTTGGTACATACATTTCCCAAAGAACTGGATATGGAAGCCATGAATGCCGCAGCAGCTTTATTGCTGAACCATACCGATTTTCAAAGTTTTAGCAAGGTGCATACCGATGTAGAAAGTTTTGAATGCTGGATGTATGCTGCAGGGTGGAGTAGGAGAGGGGATTTGTTAATTTTCACCATTGAGGCCAATCGGTTTCTGCGAGGTATGGTACGGGCTGTGGTGGGTACTTTATTGCAAGTAGGTCTAGGGAGAATTACAGCTAAGGAATTCAATGATATTATTCTAAAAAAAGACCGTCGTGCTGCAGGGCAAGCCGCACCCGCAGCAGGATTGTTCCTATGTAAAGTGAAATATCCAGCAGAGATTTTTTTAGGCAATATTCCTCAATAAATCTTTTAATGATACTTGGCAAAAAATCTTTCGGCAGCCATTTGTGCTGCTAAAAATTTTTCCATATTCAAGAGATGTCCTATGTTGTTTTTGCTGGCAAATTTCACTAAAGTTTCTGTTGCTACGTTGCCCACCAACTGGTCGGTAGCCATGGGGCAGCCGCCAATTCCTTTAAGCGAAGTATCAAATTTTGTACAACCTGCTGCGTATGCTGCTTCAATTTTTTGTATTGCAGTGGTAGGGTTGCTATGCAAATGAGCCCCAAACGAAATGTGTGGAAATTGAGGAATGATAAATTCAAACAGACTTTTAATATTTTGTGCATTTCCCACACCAATAGTATCAGAAGGTAGGATGTGTTTAATATCCATAAGGTCAAGCCGCTCTATGGCTTGCCCTATGTAGCTGGAATCATAAGGGTCGTTGTATGGATTGCCAAAGCCCATAGATAAATACACGACCAATTCTTTGCCATGTTTTAAACACAAATTTTGAATTTCCGCTATTACAGGGTAAGCCTCGGCTATGGATTTATTGGTATTGCGTTGCTGAAAAGTTTCTGATAGCGAGAGTGGGAAGCCTAAATAATGAATTTGGTTGAAGGCACAAGCCTCGATGGCACCACGAGTATTGGCGACAATGGCGAGTAGTTTTGACAAAGTGTTTCCCAAATTTAAACCATCCAATACTTCGGCGGTATCTCGCAATTGAGGAATTGCTTTTGGCGAAACAAAACTACCAAAATCAATGGTGTCAAACCCTACTTGCAGTAACAAGTTGAGATAGTCTATTTTTTCTGTAGTAGGTATAAATGTTTCAATGCCTTGCATGGCATCTCTCGGGCATTCGGTAAATTTAATGTTACTTAATAAATTCATTCCCAAATATAAAAAAAGGGTGCATCGGTTGGATGCACCCTTTGGAAATAATTTTTGAGGAGGTTAGAATTTCAAAGATAAACCAATTGTAGTCCAACTAATGCTATTTGACAACTCTGCAAAACCACTAAATTTGGGGTTGAAATAATAACGTGCCCCAGCAAATCCACCTAAAATTACTCCACCATAAGCGGGCGAATCGTAATTATAACCAGAGAGGTAACTACCCTTGTATGAAGTAGAAGAGCTGCCAATGTTGTATCCAGCTAATACCCCACCATATAAGTCTAATTTTTCAACATCTAAATCAAAGTGGTAGGTAGCTCTAAAAGCCAGAGAAAAATTTGTATAGGAGACTTTTGCATAAAAATAATCAGTGCTTCCTGCTGAGAATCCAACTATTCCGCCAACACCAATGTATCCAATACCTAACTTAGGGGAAACTCCCATGTCAAAAGCACCCACAATAGATGGTGATCCGAAGCCTAATCCATAAGCATTTCCTAAACCAAGTCCTAAACTAGCTAGTTTCGTCCCTTTCTCAAAAGTTTGGGCAATAGAAACAGACGTGTTTAAAGTGATTGCAAATAGTGCTATTGCAAAATAAATGTATATTTTTTTCATAAAGTTTTTTATTAATTATTATTAAATTTTTGTGCCATAAAGATATTTACAATTCACCTAAATTTGAATCTTTACTACATTAAATTTTGTACAGATTTATAAATCAAGACTTACAAATATAGAAACGTATTGCCCTAAAAACCGACAATATGGTTACGATGAAAATACTATAGCAACCCACCCACTTTTGGCAAGCACTTTATCATTATAATTTCCCATTTTCTCTATAATTTTGTGTTTGAAACTCCAACAAGTTTTTTCTCTCAAATCTACCATTTCTGAGAGTGTCTTTTGGGTGATTTCCTTATTTGAAAAAACCAAAAACAAAATTTGAAAACCTTTAAGAATTGAAAATTTCTGATTCTGAAAAATGGTGCTGTATGTGGGCGACTCTCCATAATTACACTTAGTGCACTTGCGAGAATAGGGAATCACACCGTGATTAGAATAGCTACTATTGCCACACTTACGGCATTGGTATTTAGTTTCCCACTTTAAATTTGCCAAAAATTGGTAGCAATCTTCGTCTGATTGAAAAATGGAATTAAACTCAGAAAAGTCTACGCCTTTTTGAAATACCCTATCTTTAGAAAGACTGATATAGCTACGCTCCAGCTTTTGGTTATCTACTTTTAGCAAAGCATTCATTCTTTCTATTTCCAATGATTGATCAGCCAGTTTGTTATTTGCAAGATTCAATGCAGTAGTACGTTCGGTAATTTTTTCTTCTAATTCCTTGTTTACTTTTTCTTTCAGTTCTTCTTTTTCTTTTAGTTCTTTTATAACCAATTGCTGTGCAATATGATTTTCGTTTTTTAAGCTTTTGAATTTATCTGCTAGAGCCAGAGAAAAAAGTATTGTTTCCAATGAGCCAAATATGAACAAACCAAATTTGTTGATGAATATAAAAGCACCATCGGAAAAGCTCAGGAAAATTCTAAAAGTATGAAACCCTAAACCGATATAAAGCATGCTGATACCTAATAAAAAGTAGCGAGAAGATTTGATGCCTTTGCGAAACATAGAAAAGCCAGTAGCAAGTGAAAATAGCAAACAAATATTGTCTATTAATGGATTGAATAAAATTGGGAACCAAATTATCGCAAGTAAATAGGAAATAATTTTTATGGCTATTACATAATTGATAGCTATGAATATCCAATGTTTATCTTCTTTGGTATAAAAAAAACTTCTAGTGTATAGCAACAACGATATGGTCATGATGCCAAAAGGAACAGAATAAAGATAGTTACTAGATGGTAAATTGTATATTATCAAGTGAATATATCCTAAATCTACAGATGCAAATCCTGCCATCATGAGCACATAAATACAATAATACAAATACGTACTCTCTCGTACTGACCAGTAAAGCATGAAATTGTATATAAATGCTAGAGCAACTAACCCGAAAAATAAGCCACTATAAAAATAGGTGGGCAATGCTTGGTGAAATAAAGTTCTAAATTCTAATATGCGGAAACCGATACCGCCAGGACTATAATTCTCTAACTCTAAATAATATGTTTCTGTTTTAGGTGAATATGGTAGTTCAAATAAATTACTTCGGTATAAAAATTCCCTTTGAGCGTATGGGTATTTAATACCACTATGCTTGATGGTCAAGGTACCAGTTTCAGTATTAGGAATGTATAGATTTGCTTTTTTGAATTGCGAGGTAAGTTCTATTAAAAGAGTTTTGCCAACAATCTTGTTTTTTATTTTAAATTTTATCCAATAGGTCGTTTTGCTTTTGATTCCCATTGGATTGTCGCT
Organism: Cytophagales bacterium; assembly: GCA_013297765.1. Taxonomy (GTDB): domain Bacteria; phylum Bacteroidota; class Bacteroidia; order Cytophagales; family Cytophagaceae; genus REBA01. The sequence continues at coordinate 11,883 of JAAFID010000096.1, forward strand.
ACAGGTAGGTATAAAATTTCTATCAAAGTGAGGTTTACTTATTTGCTCGATTGTTGCAGTATTGGTGCTGTCTTCCCAAACGTTAAAATCGGTGTTATAAAAATCAGTATGCTGCTTGCTAACTTCTATTGTTTTTTGTGCCCAGCTGTTTGCAGATAGCAGTTGCAGTAAAATAAGTAGAATTCTAAATTTTAATCGCTTGATGAGGGTCAAAGACATGGATATTTCAATGGATGCACTTATTTAATTGATAATTATTCAAATGATAATGAAAGCAATATTACAATAAATTGTACCATTGTAAAAGATTATAAAGAGAAAATCGCCTTCATTATCTCTTACCCCAAATTTATACTGGTATCACCATTAAAGCCTTATTCGGTTACTTCTGGACTCAGGAAAGACTAAATATCGACATAAAATAAGGCTTCCATTTTGTATTATTTTAACTATTGCTTAATTGAAAGAAAGCGGTAATTGCAAATTTGAAATTAGAAGTCTAATTTTAGTTTTTTAAATTTCAACCCAATCACTTATAATGTCATTTTACAATTTCCAT
>JAAFID010000097.1 GCA_013297765.1 Cytophagales bacterium
ATAAAATATTTTCATAAAACAATTCACAATAATCATCTTAAAAATTATCTTTAAAGAAATACTCCACGTACTATTGCCTACACAAAACTAAGCCGCAATGACCAAACAAATATATAGTAACTATACCGAGCAAGACCACCTGATATGGACCTCGCTATTTAGCCGCATGATGCTAATGCTGCCCGAAGTGGCAGATCAAGCGGTGCTTGATGGCTTGAAAAAAATGGGTTTCCCCGCCGACCACGTTCCCGATTTTGATGAAATAAATAAGCGTATCAGCACATTTACCGACTGGGAAATAGTGCCACTGGAGGAAATGGTTGAAGACCATGAATTTATAGGTATGCTGGCCGACAACAAGTACCCTTGCCGCACCTGGATACGTAGCCTAGAAGACATGGAAAGTGAAGTAGATGCCTACGATATTTTTCACGATGTGATGGGGCATACGCCATTGCTTACAAAACCGCACTATTGCAATTACTTACGTGGCTTGGGCAAGCTGGCTCAGGAAAATTTAGGCAATGAAAAAGTAATTTCTTTGCTCAAAAAAGTATACTGGCATACCATTCAATTTGGGTTAAAAGCATCGGACAATAATCTGAAAATTTATGGTGCACACATGCTATCTTCTAGAGCCGAAACCATCTATTCGCTAAGTGCAGGTGTGCCTAAGTATGATTTCAACATAACAAAAATTATGGATACCCCATATTCAAAAGGTAAATTTCAAGAACGCTATTTTGCTATTAACAATTTTTCGCAATTGTTTAATAGCCTAGACGACATTAAAACTGAAATAGAAAAACGTATTGCTTAAATTTTCACCATTCCTTATTTTGAATCTAGAAAACAACATCGAATACCGTTCTGCTACATATTCTCGCACCACCATCACCGAATTGATGATTCCTTCGTACGCCAATTTTGGCGGTAAAATTCATGGGGGTATTTTACTTTCACTAATGGATAAGGTAGCCTACGTATGTGCTTCTAAACACGCAGGTAGCTACTGCGTAACGGTCTCGGTAGATACTGTAGATTTTCTTCAACCTGTAGATGTTGGCGACTTGGTCTCATTTCATGCCTCTATCAATTATGTGGGCCGGTCGTCGATGTTGGTAGGCATAAAAGTAATTGCAGAAGATGTAGTTCATGGTACTGTGAAACATACGAATACCTCTTACTTTACCATGGTAGCCAAAGGTGCAGACAATAAACCAAAAGAAGTACCCGGCTTAAAATTAGAAAACAGGGAAGATGTAAGACGTTTTTTAGAAGCCATAAAAAGGAAAGAGTTGAAGACACATTACAAACAAGAGTTGAACAATCAAAAAACTCGCATGGCTATAGAACAAGAATTGTACAAGCTAAAAAATGAACGTTGTGTCTATGACCTTAAAGATATCGGTATTTAAAAAAATGAAACCACTACCCTACAAGACAACCGTGATATTTGCATCTCTATTTTTAGGCTCACTAGGCTACGACCGATATTTGCTAGGTTATAAAAATTGGTGGATAAAAGCCCTAACTATTGGTGGACTAGGATGCTGGATAGTTTACGACTTGTTCCGCATCATCACCAACAAAATGCCGATGGCCGATGGAAGACTATTGCTAAAATAAGTTTTCTACTTTAGGATTTTTCTTTTTCATCTGTCTTTCATAAAGCAATTGCAATAGGCCATCTTTCAAGCCTACATCGGGAACTAGAATATCTTTGGCATTGGCCCATTTCATTACTGAAAGATAGATGTCGCAAGCCGGCAAAATCACATCGGCTCGATCAGGATTTAGCATCATCACATTAATTCTTTCTTCAAGGGTATAGCTTTTCAATTCCTTTTGCACCTCTTCTATTTTATAGATATTAATTCTAGGAATTTCACCTTTTTCTTTAGGCGTATTTGCTAGTTCGTTTATTTTACTAATGTTTCCACCAGTGCCTATGGCCACCATAGGCCGCATATCTATAGTTACGTGCTTGTCTACCCAAGCTTTCATTCGTTGCCATTCGGCTGGAGAATCTTCGCCCCCAAGCCTACGTACCGAGCCTATTTTGAAAGACTGTGCAGCAACCTTTCGCTTGTTTGCCAGCAGGTTTAGTTCGGTACTGCCGCCACCTACGTCTATATGTATGTAACTGCGGTTATCTAGCCTATTAAAAATTACTTTATTGATTATTTCTGCTTCACGGTCGCCATCTACAATGTCAATTTCGATACCAAATTGTGCTTTCACTTTTTCTGCTATTTCTCTACCATTGGCCGACTCTCGCATGGCCGATGTAGCACAAAACATATAATCATCTACTTCGTACAGTTCAAGCAACATTTTAAATGTAGCCATCAATTTTATGAATTTGGCTTCGCTTGCTGCTAATATGCGGTTATGCTTAAACACGTCTTGCCCCAGCCTTAATGGAAACCTCACATACTCTACTTTCTTAAAAGTAATGGCCCCTTTGTAATCTATCACATTGGTGATTTGAAACCTGATGGCATTTGAGCCAATATCTATTGCACCTAATTTCAAAGTGTATCTTTTTAAATTGAAAATTAAAAAAGTAACGAAATTCGCTTGTTCATCTAGAATTTCATTCTATAACTTTAAATATAGATATTTTGTGAAAATAATTAGCATTCAATTTACTTTATACCTCAAAATTTAACCTCATAAAAAATACAAATTTTCAATCCAAATTTGATTTTATCAGTTATATTATCCATGAAAATTAACAAGTACACTTGTTAATTTTCATGGATAATATATTTATATAAGCATGATTTATTTTGATTTCATTTGCCATTTTTCATGAATATTTTATTATTTATCCATGAAAAATGGCAAATTGATTTGTTAATTTTCATGGATATTTTAACTTTGTAATATGATTACAAGAGACGATATCAATGACTTGGTAGAATATTTATCTTTCTTTCCATCCATAATGCTCACGGGCCCCAGGCAAGTGGGCAAAACCACCTTAGCCCATAGTTTGGCAGAGAGGTTAAATAAGCCTGTATTGTACTTGGATATGGAGAATGAAGAGGAAAAAAAGATTTTGGCTACCAATGCCCATTCATTTTTGATGAGTCATAAAGATTATTGTGTAGTGATTGATGAGGCACAAGCCCTTCCAGAGTTGTTTACCTATCTTCGACCTATCATTGACGCCTATCGAGAGCCAGCACGTTTTATTTTGCTGGGCTCTGCCAATCCTGCCTTGGTAAAAAAAATATCAGAAACATTGGCGGGTAGAATATATTACCATGAAATAGCACAAATTAATTTGCTAGAAGCCGATACTGCTGCAATCAGCCTTGAAGACCATTGGTTTAAAGGCGGTTTTCCAGAATCTTTATTGGTCAAAAGCAGTAAAATATGGATGGCATGGATGGATAGCTTTGTGAAAAGCTACATTTATAGAGATTTAAATTTTCTATTTGGGATAGATTTGTCGCCTACGGTGATAGATAAAATATGGAATTTGCTGGCAAAATTGAACGGTGGCATCGAGAATATGGAAAATTTTAGCCGTAATCTAGGGGTAAGTAGTGCAACAGTAAAAAAATACATCGATTTTCTAGAAGGGGCATATTTGATTCATAAGCTTCCTGCACTGCATATTAACAATGGCAAGCGATTGCTCAAATCGCCAAAAATATACTTGCGTACGCCTGGTGTGTTGCATTATTTGTTAAAAATAAAAGATAAAGAAGCACTAAAAATGAGTCCACATGTGGGGGCATCTTGGGAAGGATATGTGGTAGAGCAACTATACCTAAACCGCCCAAGTATCGCTAACTGGTATTACTATCGCACCCATAATGGAGCCGAAGTAGATTTGGTGCTATTGCAAGGCAATACACCAGTAGCTTGTGTGGAAATTAAATATACCAATGCTCCAGATTTGAGTAGGGGATTTTATGAATGTATTGCCGACTTAAAGACAACTAATAATTATGTGATTACGCCCAGCTCGGCAACTTGGACAACCAAAGAAAACATTACTATCTGCTCTATTACCAACTTTTTAAAAAATGAAATTGATAAATTTGGCAAAAAATCGGATAGTGTTTGAGATTTTTAATCTTTTAACTTTTGGAAAGTTTTAAACTTTCCAAAAGTTTTAAAAAAGTTGAAAAATGTTGTAGAAAAATTCACTTTTCCTTGGTCACTTGATCAAAAAAATGATGAAAAAATATACCTGACAATTTCAACTGCTCTACCAATAGACTGTAGGTAACCTTAGCCCCGTCGGAATCCCCTTTTATTAAACCTGCTTCTCGCAATTCTTTCAAATGTTGAGAAACAGTTGATTGTGACAAAGGCAATTGGTCCACTATTTTTCCACAAGTACTGCTACCATTAGTAGCTAGCAATTTTACTATGGCAATACGTGCAGGGTGCGAAAGAGCTTTTGCAACCCCAGCCAACTTTACTTCTTGGCTTTGAAACTCATTCTTTTTATTTACTGCCATAGTGTATGTAAAAAAGTAGTAAAATAATTATTTAATTATCAAATCTTTACCAGATACTGCCGATGCACTAAACCAGCCTACCGCCTTAGGGCCATTGGCATTTGCATTGATAATGTTACAGGGCAGGTTTGCGGGCGGCCTGGCAAATAGTCCTTCATTGGTCAATTCATTCTTCAACTGGTTGTAGAAGAAAATACTAGGCAATGACAATGACCAAATCTCTACTCTAGCAAAATCGCCAGCAATGAATGAGGATTTATCACCATTAGAGGCTTTGTCAGTTACATTAGTTCTAGGATTAACGGCTAGGTTGGCTATTGGAAATACAAACTTAGTACCATCGTTATTAGAAGTTGGCGAGAAGCCGCCATCGAAAGCTAAATTAATATCTTCTGGACGGTTAAAAAGTAATCCATTTTTATATGTTTTGATTCTGTAGTAGTCGCCTTTGCCTACTAAATCTTTTGCTAGAAGTTCTATAAAATAACCTGGTGCACGTCCGTAAAGGGGTTTGTCTCTATTCTCAACTGCTATAGAATCTAATTTTGGTACTCTTTTTAAAGTATCTACACTATAGTAGGTATTGCCGCCATGCTCTATGGTTAGTGCATAGACATGATTCACTTTTCCTTGCATGGTATTCGATTCATATATGCCATCGCCTTTGTGATTGAGTTTGTTGCCAGCTAGAGTTTTTAACGTATCAAACAATGCAGTATTTAGCGTTGCGTTTATAGATGAATTTACGTCATCCACTCGCAAATCTGTGATGTCAAACATAGTTACCAAGGCATCGGTAATTTTAGGGTTTGTTCCTTGGTCATAACCATTGGTCATAGATAGTTTTACGCTTGCTGGGGCATATCCTGTATTTGGGTCAATAAAATCAGCATATTCGTAACTTACTATTCTTGCCTCTACTGCCAACTGAGATTCTCCCGCTGGAAGGTTTAATTTTATTTTATCCTCGCAAGAAGTAATGATGATGCTTAGAAGAAATAGTTTAAATATATTTTTCATGTGATAAATGCTTTTGTTTTGTTAGAAGCTAAAATTGTAGGTAATGGCTGGAATAATGCTTCCTATGATAGAGTACCGAATGTTTGCAGTTTGATTGGGGACTTTAATATTGGTATCATTAGGCCCTACAAAATTGAAATCTGGGTCAGATGCTTTGCGGAAAATACTGAATGGGTTTCTGCGATTGGTGGCGTTGTAAACTGCAAATACGATATCCCAAGTGTATTTGCGACCTTCTATTTTTTTGCACTTATAGGTTGCCGAAAGGTCTAGTCTGTAGGTGTTGGGTATTCTATAATTGTTGCGTCGCATCGTGGCGTCATGTGCTACTGGCATTCCCTCATAAATATATTTATCGGTTTGCAAGGTGATGGGTGTACCAGAAGCAAATATTACATTGGCCGAAACTGAAATTCTTTCCGTAAGGTCGTAGCTAGCGACTACGTTTAAGTTGTGTGGTCTATCAAACCTACTGTTGTACCATTCGTTTCTATTCACTCCGTTGGTTTGTCTTTCTGTTTTGCTCAACGTGTAGCTGATCCAGCCGGTGAATCTGCCTGTATTTTTTTTAAGGTATAGTTCTAGTCCGTAAGCTCTGCCTTTGCCCGAGAGCAAGTCTCCTTCTAAAAACTCATTGAGCAATAAGTCAGCCTCGTCCACATATTCCAGTTGGTTGCCCATTTTTTTATAATATCCTTCTATAGAAGTTTCATAGTCGTTATTTTGACCAAAATTTCTAAAATAACCTAGTGCTACTTGGTCGGCATATTGTGGTTTTATATTGTTGGTACTAGGCGTCCATACATCTAGTGGTACCGATGCAGCCGTGTTGGAAACTAGGTGAATGTATTGTACTGTTCTATTGTAGCTGGTTTTAATAGCACTGGCTTCATTGAGTTGGTATTTGGCAGATAATCTAGGTTCAAAATTGTAGTATGTTTTGATATTTTCACCCCAACTGTGATTGGTAACACTTACAAAAGATTTCCTATCCCCTAGATCATTGTCTCTAAATTGATAGGATTTGCTAGGCCCTAGGAAAGAGAAGCTAGAAAATCTTAACCCATATTGTAGCGATAATTTATCATTAACGGTTTGTTCGTTGGCAGCATACAATGCATTTTCCAACCCATATTTATCGGGTAATGTAATAAATGATTCTTGATTTTGTACTGTGACTTTGGCTGTTCCAGGTTTGAAATTATAATATAGCGATTGAAACCCAAATGTGACGGTGTTTTTAGGATTTAAGTACCACGTAAAATCTGGTTTGATACTGGTATTGATGATGTTTGATTTCCACTCAAATCCGTCGCCGCCTGTGGTAGTATTGATAGTACCCAATCTATAGTCGTAGTTGCTATAAAAACTGGTCACGTTCATAAATAGCTTGTTGTTGAAAATGTGATTCCAACGAAAACTGGTATTTGCACTACCCCAGTTGAACTGGAAGCCAGACCCAAAAACATCTCTTCCCAAATATCCTGAAAGATAAATTTTGTCTTTTGCACCTAAGGAATAGTTGGCCTTTGCAGTAACATCATAAAAATAGGCTTTAAGCCCTTCAAATGCCCCTGTAAGAAAGGGTTTGCCCACAACGTCTACATACGACCTTCTTCCAGCAATTACATAAGAGCCTTTACCTTTATTAATAGGCCCTTCAAGAGCTAGTCTGCTAAATATTAATCCCAATCCACCTTTAACAGCGAATTTTTTACTGTTTCCATCTTTCAGCCGCACGTCTAATATAGAAGACAATCTGCCTCCATAATTTGCTGGAATACCGCCTTTAATCAATTTTACATCTTTTACAGCATCGGGGTTAAAGACCGAGAAAAACCCAAACAAGTGGGCCGAATTGTACACTGGTGCTTCATCAATCAATATTAAATTTTGATCTATATTTCCACCTCTCACATTGAACCCTGTAGCTCCCTCGCCTACTGTACTTACCCCTGGTAGCAGTTGTACACTTCGCACCACGTCTACCTCGCCTAGCAATGCTGGGATTTTTCTTATTTGTTTAATGTCTATTTGTGCTACACTCATCTGCACTTCTCGTACATTTTTATCTACTTTTTCGCTTGACACTACTACCTCTTTCAGTTGCGTAGATTCGGGCGACAAGTCAATATTCAATTTCTGATTGGCATTCAATGATACCACTTGGGTAAATTCTTTGTACCCCAAATAGGAAACAATCAAGGTGTACTCGCCTTGCGGCAAAGTGATAGAGAAGAAACCGTATTCATTAGTGGCTACCCCAGTGTTGGCTTCTTTGATAGTAAGCGTAGCACCTATTAGCTCTTCGCCATTGGCAGCATCTTGCACCACGCCGCTTATAGAATATTTCTGTTGAGCGAAAAGGGAATTAGAAAAAAATAATCCTAAAAAAATAAATGTGACAAAAATTTTAAAAGGGAAGTATTTCTTATTTGATAAAGCAAGCATTCGATTTTTAAAAACCATAAAATAATATAAATATTGAATCATAAATATAATCATCGAACACCGTAATTTTACAATTGTTTTATGAGGTTTATTAATTTAATAATATAGACTAGACTGGAGTATTGCTATACTCCTTAGTTAAATTTAATAGTAAATTATAGGCTTGCAACCTGCCAACTGCCAAAGCAAATATTTTCTTCTTTATTTTAATAAGATTTATTATGAAAAATAAAATTAGAATAGTGATATTTTTTCATTGTAAATTCCTTGTAAATTGCGACTTGATTTTTTTAATAATTAAAATAAAAATATGTCTGAATTAAGATGGAATCCCTTGCTGAAAACCTATACCATGGTAGCGTCAAACAGACAAGGGCGGCCCAATATGCCAAAAGATTGGTGCCCATTCTGCCCAGGTTCGGGCAAGGTACCTGACCATTACGATGTGCTGGTTTACCCCAATGATTTTCCTGCACTTTCCCCAACACCACCCGAACCAGAAGTTGAGGGCACTGACCTGTATCAAGTAGCTAAAAGTTACGGCAAATGTGAGGTGATTTTATATTCACCAGAGCACAATACTACGGTACCAGAGTTGTCGGTAGCACACTTGACAAAGCTGGTAAACCTGTGGGCAGAGCGTACTACAGAAATAGCGAAAGATGAAAAAGTAAAATATATTTTTCCATTTGAAAATAGGGGAGAGGTTGTAGGTGTTACCATGCCACACCCACACGGGCAAATCTATGGCTACCCTTTTGTACCGCTGAAACTGAAAATAGAACTGGACAATTGCAAAGAACATTATGCCAAGTACGGCAGCGATATGCTTGGCGATATGAACAAAGAAGAGTTAAAATTTGGCAAAAGGATAATAGCAGAAAACGACACTTTTCTAGTTTACCTACCCTATTTTACTGACTTTCCTTATGGTATTTTTATTGTACACAAATCTTTGCGAGGAAGCCTTACCCAATTTTCTGATAAGGAAAAACATGACCTTGCAGCAATACTTAAAAATGCTACAGGGGCGTTGGATACGCTATTCGACAAACCATTTCCCTACATGATGTGCATACATCAAACACCTGTAAACAGCCCTGAATATGCCGATTGCGACAAATATTATCGCTTCCATATTGAGTTTTACCCACCCTTGCGAGATGCCAATAGGGTAAAATTTTATGCCAGTTCTGAAACTGGTGCATGGGCAGCGGCCAATACCCGTGCGGTAGAGGAGACTGCCGAAGAGTTGCGTATTGCTTACAAAAAATTTACAGAAAAAAATATTTAATTGATTATTTCATTCTATTATGACCTTAGAAAATTTAAAACAAGAATTTACACAACGCTTTGGGGGCAATGCTTCCGAGGTAAAAAGTTTTTTTTGCCCGGGCAGAGTAAACCTCATTGGCGAGCATATTGACTACAATGGCGGCTATGTATTTCCTGGTGCATTGACCATAGGCATCACCGCACTTTGGCGTAAACGTAATGATTTCAGCGTTCGCATGCAGTCGCTGAATGCTAGTGGTGAAATATTGGTAGATACTTTAGGGAAAATGGATTATGAAGAAAAAGATGATTGGGGCAACTACCCAAAAGGAATGCTGCAATACCTAAAGGCAGAGGGCTACAGCATTAGTGGGGCAGATATTTTATTTTCCAGCAACCTTCCAGATGGGGCAGGTTTATCTTCTTCGGCAGCCATAGAAGTGCTTACTGGCTATATGGCACTAAGTGTTGAAGGCAAAAAAGACATAGATACCATTTGGCTAGCTCAACTAGCACAAAAGGTAGAGAACAAATACATAGGTGTCAATTGCGGCATCATGGACCAATTTGCAGTAGCCAATGGCAAAGCCAACCATGCCATATTGCTCGATTGCCAAACACTAGATTTTTCGCTAGTACCTTTCGATATGAAAGATTATTCTCTAGTAATCATGAATACCAACAAACGCCGTGAACTTGCTGACTCGAAGTACAACGAGCGTCGTGGTGAATGCGATGAAGTGTTACGTCAATTAAATACCAAATATAATTTCACCAACCTTTGTGCTGCTACACTAGCATCAATCGACGAACTTATCACTGACCCAGTTTTGAGACAACGTGCCATACATGTGGTAAGCGAAAATTTGAGGGTGCTAGCGTCTGTGGAAGTATTGAAAAAAGGGCAATTGGAAACCTTTGGCAAATTGCTGAATGCCTCTCACGATTCATTAAAAAATAATTATGAAGTAACAGGATTAGAACTAGACACCATAGTAGATGAAGCCCGCAAAATTGAGGGTTGCCTAGGTGCTCGTATGACTGGTGCTGGCTTTGGTGGTTGTGCAATAGCCATAGTGCAAACACAAAAAATTGAAAACTTCAAAAACACAGTTTCACGCAATTATGCCGCAAAAACTGACCTAGACGCTACATTTTACACCAGTACTATTGGCAATGGAGTGCATGAAATAAAATAAAAAGCCCAATAAAATGTCCAATATCTCGAATAAACAATAGAGATATTGGACATTTTTTTATCAATTATTATTTTGATTGGCTTTTGCGTTTTTTGATTTATTGGTTGCATTGCTCACTCATTTTTTGTTTCGCAAACCAGTCAATTTTTAAGATATTTGTGAAACGCCTAGTTATGAAAGTATCTAAAATAACCCATAAAGACGAAGATAGAATAAAGGTTGAATTTCCTTACAACCAGCAGTATATAGCATTGCTAAAACAGGTGACAGATGCAAAATGGAGCCGAACGCATATGGCTTGGCATGTACCATATACCAATGAAAGTTTTAGGCAATTGAGAAACATGTTTCCCGATTTGAGTTACGACAAGAAAGAAGAACCAAAACCAGCTCCAGCATTGGCTAAAGAAGCAATATCGGCGATGCCGTTGCCGAAAAACGATTTGCAACCCAATAATAATGGAATATTTATTGACGTAATTGGTAAAAGAATATTTGTAAAACTACCTAAGAGAGAAGGTGATGTTTGTTTCTTAACCACGCTGCGATTTAGCAGATGGGATGCGAAACAATTTTGTTGGGTAGTGCCCAATTATCCTGGCAATTTGCAATTGATGCAAGATTTTTTTAAAGACAGAATTTCCAGTCTTATCATTCATGAGGTACAACCTATTGATATTGAAACTAAAAAATTACTAACACATAAAAATGGAGTATTTTGTATTAAAACCAAAACTGGAAGATTGAAAGTGTTGTTTGCTTATCACAAACATATTGCTGGGGTTATTAAACAAATTCCTTACCACCAATGGGATGACCACAATAAATGGTGGACGATTCCATTTGCTGAAAAATTTATAGATTTGATAAAGGAGCATTGTATTGCCCAAGGTTTGGAATTCAGCTATGAAGAAGATGTGAATAATGTACATAAAATGGCAAGGATTACGCCTCTAGACATTCCTAATTACAAAAAATGTCCTGATAGCTTTTCATTAAAATTGAGGGAATTAAGATATAGTGAAAGTACTTTAAAGACTTATACCAATTCATTTGAAGAATTTATAAATTATTTTCACAAGCATGAGATTGATAAGATAGACGAGCCCATGATTGTTGCGTATCTTAGGCATTTGGTAATAGAGCGAAAAGTGTCTGGTTCGTATCAAAATCAGGCGATTAATGCAATCAAATTTTATTATGAAAGGGTATTGGGTGGGCAGCGGAAATTTTATTTTATAGACAGACCATTGCGAGAAAAAACTTTGCCTGTGGTACTGAGCGAAACAGAGGTGTCGGCCATAATAAAGGCTACTACCAATATAAAGCACAAAGCAATGTTGATGATTGCGTATTCTGCTGGGTTGAGGATAAGTGAAGTTATTAATTTAAAAATTAAAGATGTAGATTCTAATAGAATGCAGCTAAGGGTTGAGCAATCGAAAGGAAAGAAAGACCGTTATACTTTACTATCGGCAAAAACATTGGTAGTGTTGAGGGAATATTTTCTAGCCTACAAGCCCAAAGAATGGATGTTTGAGGGAGCCAAACAAGAGGCTTACACCGCTAGAAGCCTACAGATGGTGCTGCACCAATCGGCAACGAAGGCTGGTATAAAGAAGAAAATTAGTATGCACACCTTGCGACACAGTTTTGCGACACACCTGCTAGAAAATGGTACAGATTTGAGATATATTCAAAGTTTGCTAGGCCACGAATCGAGCAAAACTACCGAGATATACACCCATATTACCACCAAAGGATTTGATCAAATAAAAAGTCCGTTGGATAAATTGGATATATAGATAAAATAATGTAGTTATGCACTTAAATTAATGACGCATAAGCAATAAATAAAATAACCACCACCGCAACTACATTGGATATTTGCGAAACACTTCGCAAAGCCAACCGTTGGATGAAATTGTACGAAAAGGGTAAAAGAGATTGGGGGAGTATAGCAATCAAAATTTCAAGCTGTAAAGCTTGTCTCTTAAAAGCTA
>JAAFID010000098.1 GCA_013297765.1 Cytophagales bacterium
AAAGGGACTGGAAGAATAGAAAGAATAGTGGGAATAATACTAATCAAATTTTGAGAAATTAAAATTTAGTTTATCATTAAAATATTTAATTTATAGTAATTTGTAAAAAAAAGATTAAATTAAATATGGTGCTTTAACAAAGTATTTACATGTTTGTTCATATATAACATGATATCTATAGTTACACCCTATTGCATATTTTTACACCTTGAAATCACATAAATTCATTTTGTTTTTTTTTCAATTACGATTATCCATAATCTACTTTTTAGGTTTGGTATTTATATCTGCTATTCCTAGTGCTATAGCACAAACAGGACGAGAAAAATTTCAACAATATTTTGCCGAAAACGGCTTATCTAGTAGCACAGTAAAAGAAATGGTGCAAGATAAAAATGGCTATATGTGGTTTGCAACTTTTGATGGATTAAATAAATATGATGGACATAAATTTAAAATATATAAGCCTGAAAAAAATAATCCCAATTCTATTTCTTCTCCCTTTATATTAAATTTATTTTTAGATAGTAAGCAAAGGATTTGGGTATGTACTGGAAATGGAATTAGTCTTTATAATTATGAACTAGATAATTTTCAAAATTTTACTCCACCTGTAAAAAATAAAAACGATTCAGGGGTACTGGATATTATTGAAGACCCTAATGGCAATATCATTTGTACATCATCAGAGGGTATGTTTTACTTAAACATACAAAAACAAAAGTTTTTCCCCGTTTTATACCATAAAAAAGACTCCAGTTTATTGACACAAAACTTCTATATCCATTTTTGTGATAGTAATGGGGATGTGTATTTTACTATTTCAAACGAGTGCTACCGATGGAATTTATTTACCAAAGAATTAAATGCTATAAAAAAAGAATTTAATGGTATTAATAAAAACTTTAGTCTCAGTACCATCAATGATTTATACAAAGACAGACAAGGCAAATATTGGGCAAGTACTACCAATGGTATTTACAACCTTGATTTCCGAAATAAACTAATTATAGAAAAACATTTTTTACAATATACAACTGCTGGTACTTTTTCTACAAACAACGTACTCAATATTTTGCAAAATAATGATGACAATTTTTGGATCTCAACCTCGGGGGGGTTGGTTTTTTGGAATAGAAAATTAAACCGCTCTTTTGTGTATCGTCCCGAAAATAAAGCTATTTCCGATGAGGCAGGGAGGTCGCTCTTCATCGATAAAGATGGTGGAGTATGGTATTCTACTTTTAGAGGAATTAATTACTTGAGCAGGCAAAAAAAACCGTTTGATGTTTATGTTCATGAAGATAATAATAATCATTCTTTGATTTTTAACGAACCTACCAGTTTAGTAGAAGATAAAGAAGGCAATATATGGTTAGGAACAGTAAGAGGATTAGAATTATTTGACCAAAGTAGTGGACAATTTACGCATTATAACAAGGAAACTATAAAAGATACAAGGTTTCAACCCACATTAAATAGATTTGATATTATTCATAATATTGATGACTATTTATACTGTTTTGCGGATTTAAAATTACAAATATTTCTACTTAAAGAAAGAAAAGTAGTAAATAGTCAAAACCTTGCAAACTATCAAAATTTACCTAGTTATTTTGCTCCTTTGCTTCGCTATTGTGAAGGTAAGGAATATGTACTTTGCTGCGAAGATGGTAATAATAACCTTTGGTTAGCGGGTAGAAATGTACCTGTAGTGATTTTTAATAAAACCACGTTAAAAATAGATAGTATTAAAAACAACTATCCCAATTTTCCAAATAACAACTTCAATAGGTTAATTGCCGATATTGAGAATGGAAATATCATATTGGCGCATAATAATTCTTTGATTTTTTTTGATATTCGTTCTCAAAAGATTATCAATCAAATACCATCCAAGGAATCTTTACACAAAAATGAATTTAACGGCATTCGAGATTTTATTTGTGATAAACGAGAACAAATATGGATAGGTACAGATAGCGGATTGATTTTATACAATCCTAAGACTGATAACATAAAGATGTTTGGTTTAGAGCAATGGTTTAATAACGATCGCATTATAAGAATAATTTCAGACCCGAATGGTTTATTTTGGATATTGACCAATAATGGGATTGTTCAGTTTAATCCTGTAACTGAAAAAATAATAGCAAACTTTGGGGTTGCTGATGGATTACCTTCTCAGCAAATGTCTGGGGCAGCGCTGAAACTGTCTAATGGCAAACTAATGGTTAGTACTTCAAAGGGTTTAGTTGTTTTTGATCCTTTAGCAATCAAACAGAATACAACCATTCCAAAATTACAATTTACTAATTTATATATTTTTAATAAAGAAGTGCCTATTACGAAAAATGGTGTTTTAACCCAACAATTGTCATCTACAAAAGAAATCACCCTTACTCATAAGCAATCTATATTTCAAATAGACTATGTGGGTATTTCATTTGACAATGCACAACTGAACTCCTACGCTTTCAAAATGGATGGTTTTGAAAAGAATTGGAATTTTGTAGGAAACAAACGTAGTGCCACCTATACCAATCTTGACGCAGGAACATACACTTTCATGGTAAAAGTAGCCAATCCAGATGGTGTATGGGATAATACGAATATCCTAAAGCTAAAAATCACGATTACTCCTCCATTTTGGGCTACTTGGTGGTTTAGACTTTCGGTTCTTACAGCTATTATTTTAGCAATCATTGCTATATTTAAAATACGCACCAAAGAAATACTAAGGATAAATGAAAACCTAGAAAACACAGTAAAAGAACGTACTGCAAATCTTTTGAAAATGACCGAGCAAGAGAGATTTGCGAGGGAAGCAGCAGAAGTATTAAAAGCCCAAGCAGATATAGCTAGGGCAGAAGCAGAGAAAGCAAAGATAGAAGCAGAGAAAGCCAATTCTGCAAAAAGTTTGTTTTTGGCAAACATGAGTCATGAAATACGCACGCCCATGAATGGAGTAATAGGCATGGCAGATTTGCTTGCCAGCACTACATTGACACCTGAGCAAAAAGAATTTAACGATACTATTCGTACCAGTGGCGAGGCATTGCTATCTATTATCAATAATATTTTAGATTTTTCTAAAATAGAATCTGGCAAAATGGAACTAGATAATCACCCCTTTGCACTTTCTAAATGTGTGGAAGACGTTCTGGATATCTTTGCATTAAAAGCATCTCAAACAGGTGTAGATTTGATTTATGTGATTGACAACAATCTACCCACACAATTAATTGGTGATCAAACAAAAATAAAACAAATACTAATAAATTTGGTCGGTAATGCAATCAAGTTTACAGAGAAAGGTGAAGTGTTTTTGAATGTAAAAAGCATTACGCCCAACCCTAGCACTGCATTGGCATCTGACGAACATTTGATAGAGTTTTCTGTAAAAGATTCAGGAATAGGAATACCCAAAGATAAATTGGATAAATTATTCAAATCTTTTTCTCAAGTAGATTCATCAACTACTCGTAAATATGGAGGAACTGGGCTAGGGCTTGCCATTAGTCAAAAACTAATTGAATTGATGGGTGGAGAAATAGAGGTTGAAAGCGTAATCAATGAAGGTACTACTTTCTCATTTATATTGAAATTAGCAGCAGCACCAAATTCAGTAAAAATATTTGTTACTAATCCTTTCCCCACATTAAAAGGCAGAAGAGTATTAATAGTAGATGACAATAAAACCAATAGAAACATCCTTAAATATCAGCTTGAAAACTGGGAACTTGATGTAACTATGGCGGCAAGTGGAAAAGAGGGTATATTACTATTTGCAAACTCCAATCCTTTTGAATTGGTCATTACAGATATGCAGATGCCAGAAATGGATGGAGTGGAGTTTACCAATAGTATAAAAAAAATGAATGCGGCTATTCCTGTAGTGCTTTTTACATCCATGGGCGATCTCATTCCTCAAAAGGAATTGTTTTCTTCTGTGTTAATGAAGCCATTGAAGCAACAGCAATTGTTAGATACCATATTGAATGAGTTGAAACTAACCAATAGGAAAAGTATTCAAAAGAAGCCAGTAGACAATACTTTAGCAGAAATGTCGCAAAAATATCCACTTACGATATTGATTGCCGAAGACAACCCCATTAATCAAAAATTGGCAAGTACTGTACTCACAAAAATGGGATATGCTCCTGATATTGCTAATAATGGGCTAGAAGCATTAGCAGCACTTGATATTAAGAGTTATGATTTAATATTAATGGATGTATTGATGCCAGAAATGGACGGGCTCGAAGCTACCATAGCCATCAAAAAGAACATTGCCTATCAAAAGCGTCCTATTATAGTTGCAGTAACTGCCAATGCCCTTGAAGGCGATAGAGAAAAATGTATTGTAGCTGGAATGGACGATTACCTAAGCAAGCCATTCAAAATGGATGAATTAATTTCTGCAATAGAGAGAGCCGCTTTAAAGTTAAGGGCTCGAAGATAGAATGGTTATTTATTTATCACTCTTGAAATTTGCATCAATTCTATTGATTAAAATTTATTTTGCATCTACTATACTATCCCACAATTGGTCATAAGCTAGTGGCCATGGTGGTCTTAAAAATCCAAGGGCTTTTACATCTTGTCCCCAAAAACCAAAAGGCGATTTGCGGGCAAATGAACCTCCACCTACTACCCTACATATTCTATTCATAATCGAATCGGCTAATTCAGCTACTGCCAATTTAGCTTTTCCTATAGCAGGAGTATCGTTGGTTTCTATATCTCGCAACATGCCTTCGTAGGCTTGGTTTACCAACCAAGCATTGTTTTCAATTTTTGTCCACTCAACTTTGTCATAAGGGCGTAAAGTATCAGCATTTTTTAATATAGAAACTCTTGCAGTTTTTACTGCTATTTGAACAATCCCTGTAATTACCGCCGTAAAAGTCGCTGGCCCCATAATAGAACCTGGCTTTGTAGCTGTTGCAAAATCATTTTGCCATGCCATACGGTGTACAGGAAAATTTGTAAACATCATACCATGACTTTGGGTAGAGGTCATGCCATGGCCATCCCATTCGGCTAGCAACTGTACACCTTGTGAACCATCCCAAGGTACATTTCTCATATCTAAAAAAAAGGTATCTACTACATTATCGTCTTCGGCAAGGGCGGTAGTAACCATAAATGAGGCAATACCTGAACCACTACCAAAATGTTTTTGACCATTGAGGTAATATTCAGCATTTGTTTTCGATTTCAATGCCATCGCTTTGGTTTTCGCTATGTCGCCACCACTACCTGGCTCAGAAGTAATGGTACCCCAACGATGACCATGGTGTAGCACTCCTTCAAAAATTTGGGTACGTTGTGCATCCCATTTAGATTGGTATTGATTGGGAACAGTTTTATGCTCTAACCAATTGGCCAATACAGCGGGTTGCATCGCCGATACCAGTGCCACCGACGAATCGCCCTGTGCCAAAGTTCTTAGTACTTCGCAAATAGGTCGCACCGATTCTTTTAAATTGACATATAGCCCGCCCATTTCTTCAGGAACAGTAAGTAGCAAATAACCAGCGTCTTTAATTTTTTCAAAATCTTCTAAATGCAATGCTCGTCGGGTTTGACGCTCGTGACGTATTTGGGCAAAATCGGAAGATACTTGGGCAATGTTTTGCAAAAGTGCCTCGGTGGTCATTATTTTGTTTGCAGCTAAATTCACAGAATGCAGATTTATAATTATATTTCTAACAAATATAAAATAAAATAGAAACATGTACGGTATTTCTTGCAAGGGAATTATCTTATTTTTGCTTCAAATTTCAAATAACCAAATTCAATGATTAAAGATCGCTACGGACTTGCTGTTTCTACTACTTCTCTACCTGCAGCCGAAAAATACTTTAAAGCTATGGACAGTGCATTGGCTGGCAATGCCTTTTCTGAAAAATGGTTTGAAGAAGCCGCTTTAATAGACCCTACTTTTGCACTAGCACAGATAGTGCATGCTGAAAACCTTTTGTTGCAAGGCAAAAAAGAAGAAGCCATAGTATTCAAAAATAAAGCCCTAGGACTTTCAATACAAAGTACTGAAAGAGAACAGCAACATATTGCCATTGTATCCATGTTGATGGATGGTAAAAGTAATGCCGCCCTCGCTGCTATTGTAAATCATGTAAAAAAATATCCTACAGATGCCCTCTTGGTAGCCAAGGCAGTGGGTGGGTTTGGGCTTTTTGCGTTTAGCGGAGAGGTAGGCAGCAACCAGCAGCGACTGCAATTTATGAACACCCTTGCCCCTGCTTACGGAAACGATTGGTGGTTTCTATCTATGCATGCGTTTGCTTATGTAGAATTATTTCATTTTAAAGAGGCAAAAGAAAAAGTAGAGCAATCTTTACAACTTTATTATCGCAATGGTCATGCGGCACATAGTTATTCGCATGTATGCTATGAAATGGGGCAAAATACAGAATGTATTCGTTTTGCTTCGCAATGGTTGCAAGGTTACGAGCGTGAGGCTCATTTATATGGGCATATTCATTGGCATTGGGCATTGAGCGAACTTGCGAACGAAAATTTTGAAAAAGTAAATGAACTATATCAGCAGCATTTATGCCCTACTATAGCCATGGGTGGGGCTGTAGGGCTTATAGCCGATGCTGCCGCACTACAATGGAGAAGCCAATTAAAAGGGTTTAATTTATTAGAATATGAACAAAATAAATCTTTACAAAAATACAGTATCGACAATAATAACATGGCAGATATTTTATTTGGCGAGGCACATCTAGCTCTTGTATTTACACAGCCGAATTTAGCTTTGGAAAGAGAAAATTTAGTTTCAGCAATAAAGAATAGGCATCAAAAAGATGCACACCCAAAATATGCAATGATGCTGAATTTGATAGAGGGGGTTACTGCTTTTGCAAATGAAAACTATCAATTGGCAGCAACGTTGCTCGCTGCTGCAAATCCACAATTAGCAAGACTAGGGGGCAGCCATGCACAAAGAGATTTATTTGAAGACACTCTTATTCAATCTTATTTAATGTTGGGCAATACCATACAGGCAACTACTTTGATTGATGCGAGAATACATAGAAAACAGCAATTTTCAACTATTTTTTAATTGATACTTTACCAACAAACTTTGCAGCAATGGAAATACCTCGTTATAGATTGCTTGATTTGCAAAGCCCAGCCAATCGACAGAGGTGGTGGTGTCTAATGGATAGTTCAAAGGATTACCATTAATATCTGTGATGACCATACCTGCTTCAGTACCTATCAAATGACAACATACATCGTAGGGATGGCAGGCATGACCAGCCGCAATTCCTTTGGTAGCAAGCATTGTATAAAGTGCTGTGCGAATTTCACCAATAAACCTATCATGCCCACAAATCATTTCGTAAAGTTGGCCACCGCTAGAGATATATTGATCCTCAAAAATAATGGTTCTACCCTCCCATTCATGAGGAAAAAGTGTCATAATTAGTTCGTCTTCTATTTTAGCCAATATCTCTCTGCCAGGCGGGAAAAAACGAGAAAGCTGTGCAAACCCACCTTTGATGGTTTTGGATTGGGAAGGCATCGCCTTTTTTTCTTTTTTTTCTTGAGTCATTAAATTTCTACGTTCGCCCTTGACGCCTTGTCCTTTTACAGCCCAGTAGCTGTCACTATACATGGCTTTAGATGTAGGCAATTCTGTCATCACGGCTACTTGTATATCTTGCAAGGTATTGTTGGGATTATTGGTGGCTGCACCTGCCAAAAAAAATGCCGAACGCTTGTCGTACATTATTCCTCTAGTACCATCTATTGGGTCTATTATTATTTTTATAGTGGCTTGTGTTGCAGTATAGTGTGTGGGTAGTACAAAATCGACACCTTCCTCTCCTATTCCCTCGGCTACTAAAACGATACCTCCCAATGTTTCTGCATGTATGGCAAGCATAGGCACGAGTATATTTTCTACATCTTTATCAATGGCATAAATGGTGTCATCGTAATTTTCTTTGTAAATAGCACTAAGTAGTTCTATTGATTGCGATTGCAGCGAAGCATGTACTTTGTCGCAAACGGCATTTCCTATTTCTAAAAGGATTGATTTTACTAATTCTTGATTCATATTTTATAAAGCTAACAATGCAGAAAGTTGCTATAAAAAAATGAATTATTGAGAATGTAGGAGAGAATAAAAAATATAAAAAAATAGAAACTGCGTACCGTCTGCTATCCTCACCTACGAAATAGTGACCAGTACGCAGTGCATTATTTTTATGGTTAAGCTACTTTTTTCACTTCAATTACCTTTGCACTTGTTTTAATTTTATCTACAAACTCTGGCGATGGTTTAAATTTAGGTGCATAATGTTCATCAATAATGATGGCAGTATTTTTAGAAATATTGCGAGCAGTTTTTCTAGCTTTCTTTTTGTTGATAAAGCTACCAAAACCCCTAATAAATATATCGTTGCCATCTGCCATAGAATCTTTTACAGTACTGATGAAGCTTTCTACAGTAGAAGAAACTTCTGTTCTATCTAAACCTGTTTTTTGAGTGATTGCGTTGATGATATCTGCCTTGGTCATAGTTTTATTTATTTAGGTTATTATTAATTTATTATAATTAAATGTTTAAACAAATATACGCCAAGAGCTACGTCAAGCATGGGTAATATTGTCAAGGCGGTAATAAATCTTGCCGAAGCGTAAAAATGAGTGTCTCAAACGTGAAGTATCAGTAAAAGAGATTTATAGAAAATAAAATTTGCTTTTATGGGTTATATAGGTTGTTTAAAACTACTAAATAAGAAAATTATCTATTGAAAAGGCTAATTAGTCTTTTTTTTACGAGTATTTTTAGCCTTCAAATAAATGATTTTCAAAATGAACAATGGCCATATTAATATAGCTTTTTTAAGATATGCGGTTTCTCTTGATATAATTTTACCATCAACTCTCCAAATAATGTATTGGCCCATGCAAACCATTTTCGAGAAAAATATTTTGCATCGTCTTTATAGAATGATTCGTGAATAAAACCAGTACCTGCATGAGTAGCTTTTAACATGGTAATGCAGCTTCTTATTTCCTCTTCATCAGTGCTGGTCATGGCTCGTATTATTATTCCCATAGGCCAAATAGTATCTCGTCCTGTGTGTGGGCCACCTATGCCTTGGGCTGCTTTACCATTAAAAAACCAAGGGTTTCGTTCGCTTAATGCATATTTTCTAGTATTGATATAAAGTGGATCTTTATAATCTATGCTATTTAAGTATGGAAGGGATAATAAACTTGGTACATTGGCATCGTCCATCACTAGCATACTGCCATAGCCATCGACCTCGTAGGCGTACATTTTTCCAAATTCTGAATGGTTTATAATCCCATATTTAGCAACTGCTGCATCTACCTCGTCGGCTAGGGTGCGACATTCTTTGGCAAAAACTAGGTCTAGGGTGGCCGAGGTGTATATTTCTTCTAGCTGCTTTAATGCCTGTACAGCAAAAAGATTAGAAGGTATTAAAAATGGAAATATTGTACCATCGTCTGATGGGCGAAAGAGAGAAGCTATCAATCCCACGGGGTTTACCTTATTGCCATATCCATCAAAGCCAGCAGTATCGGTAGGGTTGCTACCATTGCGACGAAAACGATAAGAACCATTACCAGTTTTGCGTTGTTGCTCTTTAAAGGTATTTACTATTGCACGCATTGCTTTATGCCAGTCGGCATCAAATAGAGAGGCATCTTGGGTAGTTTTCCAGTAACCGTGTGCCAAACGAATAACATAGCAGAGTGAATCTATTTCCCACTTACGTTCGTGTAGCTCTGGTTTCATAGCAGTATCATCTTGCTGCCAACCTTTATCTTCAACGTTTGCAGAAATATTGAAAGCATTGGCATAAGTATCTATCAACACACATTTTGTTTGTCTATTTACCAATCCTTGTATTAGTTTTTTTAGTTCCACATCTTTATTTACAAATGGTAAATAAGGCCATATCTGTGCCGTAGAATCTCGTAGCCACATGGCATGTATATCGCCAGTAATTACAAAAGTATCTAGTTTACCATCTACCACACCGTGGGTAATGGTAGTGTCTAAGGTGTTTGGGAAACAGTTTTCAAACATCCATGCCAATTCTGGATCTTTGATGGCTGCCTTTACTTCTAGTAATTTTGCCTCTACGGCTTTACTTACAAATTTTCTATTGGCTATTGCAGGTCTATTGCTCACCAATGTCAGGGCATTGGATTTAGCGAATGAAAAATGTGGCAAACCCGATGCAATAGCTATTGAAGATATGCCAGTAATTTTTAAGAAATTTCTCCTAGGTATGGTCATTATAAATTATTTAAAATTCTCTCTAAATTTGAACATCTTATTTCAATTTGCAAAATAATGATTTTTAAAATGAATTTACCAGAACAATTAAAGCAGAAATATAGCAAAGAGCTCGTTGTTAAATTGGTTGCTGAAATAGGAGACGATTCTTTTAAATTTCAACAATTGATTACTTTATTTTTTACCAGTATTGGTAATGCTCGCTTGCAATCATATACATCATGGATAGTAAGCACCTGTGTAGAAAATTTTCCTTATTTACTATTGCCTTATATGGGGCAAACAATAGAAATGATGCATCAACCCATACCTGAAACTACAAAGAGAAACATTATAAGGGCGTGGCAGTTTATAGCTATAGAAGAGCAATATCAAGGGCAGGTGCTCACTATTTGTTTTGACTTTTTGCAAAAAAACAATACGAGTATTGCTTGTAAAATATATTCATTGACGGTGGCGGCAAACCTTGCTAAGCAAATACCAGAATTACGCCATGAACTAAAATTAATAATAGAAGATCAGCTTCCCTACCAAACTCCTGGATTTGTTTCTAGAGGAAAAAAAATATTGACTCATTTTAAAAAATCAAATTATTAAACCAAAGGAATAGTTATAGCAATGCTAGTGCCTTTGCCTAGTGTGCTGGCAACCTCTATTTTACCTCCATTTTTTTCTATAAACTCTTTGCACAAAATCAATCCAAGCCCTGTGCCTATTTCATTGTCGGTGCCTTGTAATGACTGGGCGGTATCTATTCTAAACAATTTTTCCATCGTTTCTGATGCCATCCCTATTCCATTGTCTTTTACAATTAATTTTACAAAACCAGTTTTTTGCTCGGTGGTAAATTTAATATCGCCTCCTCTACTGGTAAATTTGATGGCATTGGAAAGTAAGTTTCTAATGACTGTTTGTATCATATTTCTATCGGCATGTACCAAAATGGCTTCTTCTATTTTTTGATGTATGATTATATTTTTCATTTTAGCATTTTGCTCTAAAGCCACTATACACTCGTTTAGCAAATTCCCGAGGTCAAATGATTCTAGTTTAAATTCAATTCTGTTCATTTGTAATCTTCCCCATTTCAATAGGTCTTCCAGCAAATTAGATACTTTTAAAATAGAATCATCTATCATTTTACCAATAGCTTTCACTTCTGGTTCAGGCAGGTGTTCTGTTTTTAAAAAACCAGATAGCTGCTTCACAGCATTAACAGGATTTCGCAAATCGTGGCTAATGATTGAGAAAAATTTATTCTTTTGGGCATCCAATTCTCTCAATTCTTTGGCAATTTTATTAGTTCTATCTACATCTTTTCTAAATATAAAGATTACCAGCCCTACAATCACCACCGACCAAAAGCCTGCAATAATAATGGCTATTTTATTTATACTCAAATTGGTATAGGCCAAATTTTCACGTTGCCTCAATAACTTTTCTTCTTCTGCTGCTATTTGCCTATTTGATAAGCGAATTTGCTTCATATATACTTTGTCCAACATAATTACATTGGCAAATTTTTCAATCGGCATTGCAGGGTCTTTTAGTTTTAATACCATCAGCGAATCTATAGCTTGAAGTCGTTGTAAAATAAGATTTTCCAATTCAAAAATCTTATCTAGCTGTTGCTTGTCGTTTCTTTTCAATTCTTCAAGCAGTACTATTTCATGGGTAATTTGTTTGCGACAAAGATTGTATGTTTTTAAAAAATCTTTGTGACCTGTGATTAAAAAACCTCGTTTAGCCGACTCTGCATCAGATACTAAAGTTGTAATTATCTCTAGCTTGCTTTGTACTCTATAGGTATGTTCTACCCATTTAAAATTTTCAAAAAGCTGATTTGCCCTTATAAAGCTATAAAAGATTACCCCTAACAAAATAGTAAGTGAAACCACAATGCCAATCACCAAAATGCTGAAAGCACTAAATCTAGATGTAAGAATTTTTATCATCAGCGTGTTATTTAGTTCCTAAAACGGCATGTAAAAATATTCGTTGTATCTATTTTTCAGTTAAATCTATTTAATCTGCCATAGACATACATGTTTTTAAATAAAAATAAAAAACTAGTGGAGGTGTGCTCA
>JAAFID010000099.1 GCA_013297765.1 Cytophagales bacterium
AGTTTGCTGGTTGCCACGGTTGCAGCGAAAAGCATAGTCATAACCATATTCATTTTAGTTGTCAAAAATGCAAGTCTGTTACTTGTTTGGATGATGTAGAACCATCCTTTAAACTGCCTAAAAATTACAAAGTCAGCGAAATGAATTTTACCCTTTCAGGGCTTTGCCCACAATGTTCCTAGCATTAGGGCTACAGACTTTCATGATTTTTAGTGCAATTGCAGCACTTGCCTACTTGCCCAGCAATACTTTCAACCTTACCACAAAATTAATTCCAGCAGCATCGTTGAAGTACCTAAATCGGTCTAGGTAATCTCTATATCGGGTATTCAGCAAATTATTGATGCTAAAAGTGAATTGGACTTTCTGCTTCTGCACACGGGTCTCAAAGCCCATATCCAAGTTTATCAATCCATAACCTTTTGGCGGTGCTTTGAAATCGCCATTGACTGGCACATACGCTTTGCGTGGTACTAGCAAATGATTAATCGTTAGAAACGGTCTTTCTACCCATTTCCACTCTTTTGCGTGCAGCGTCAATCCATTGCTGATACGGGCTGTAGGCGTCAGTAGCAATCCTTCATTTGTAGTAATATTATGTGCCCGAAGCATAGAAAATTTTCCTGTATATACCACATTTCTAAATAGAGAATCGCTTACCAAACCATCTATGCCGGTAAAAGTTGCATCTACTTGTTTGTACTCAAATAGTGGCGTTGCCCCACGAATA
Organism: Cytophagales bacterium; assembly: GCA_013297765.1. Lineage (GTDB taxonomy): Bacteria > Bacteroidota > Bacteroidia > Cytophagales > Cytophagaceae > REBA01. Next base: position 731 of record JAAFID010000099.1, read on the forward strand.
GAAACGATATATTGCCCTGCCATAGGTTGCAAAAAGATATAATTGTGAATGTAATTGTGATACAATGTAACCTCGGCAAAAAATTTGGATAGCTGCACAGCGGCAGAAACATTGGCACTGTAGGCAACTTCTTTTTTCAATGTTGAGTCGCCACGTTCAAAAGTATTTACCCCATGGTGTACGCCATTGCTGTATAGTTCTGCAACTGTAGGGGCACGAAAACCTGTAGCAAAATTTGATTTTAATTTTAAAAATGAATTGACCTGCCAACCAATACCAAGACTGAAACTTGGTTGCTGAAATACCAATTCGGGAGTCACCAAATTAAAAGTAGCAGTATTTCCCACTCTTCTAAATAGATAACTTCGCATCCACTTGTAGTCGTAGCGTACGCCAGCCTCTATTTCCCAATTTCTATTTCTATAAGCCTCAATCAGATATATACCCCCAGCGTAACTTTCAAAATTAGGAATAAAAAATGACCCCACCGTAGATCTCGCTGTATTTGCTTGGCTAATCATACTTATACCTACTGTACCTTTAATGCTAGAAAGTAGCTGATGTTGCAACGCCAAATTGCTGGTATGGGTAGTAATTCCAAATTTCATTTCAGGCAACCCTCGCAAAGAATTGTTGTAGGGGCGGTCGGTGTCAAACTCGGCTCTGTAGTTGAACTGCCGTGCATAATCTAATTCTAATCGTATGTTGTTCCCAATATTCCAATGTCCTTTGGCTTTCCACAATTCATGCTCGACCAACTGGTAAGGTCGATTTATTTGGTAGCTAAAAACCGAAGGTACATTAGGCACATCTCTACGCATGGCGGCCGCCAAATCGGTAGTGTCGCCAAAGTGTGAGCCAGTAAATATGCCTATCGTGGTATTGAATTGACTGTAATAACATTCTACACCAAATCGTTTGCGTTGATAGCCCACAGCCCAAGAGAAATTTTGTTCTTGATAGCCAGTATTATCAAGCCAGTAATTGGGAGTTCTAGTATTGCCTGCTTTTTTCAGCGTACCCTGCAAGCGAAAACTTAATCCAGGAATATGCTTGGTGGCATAATTAATAATGCCCGAGGCCACGCCCTGCCGATTGTTTGATAAGCCGACCAAGTTTACCTCTGCATCTATTCCACCAGTTTTTCTTAATGGCGGTGCATCTACCAAAATCACTCCGCCGATAGCATCTGCCCCGTAGCGAACAGATTGTGCCCCCTTGACTACGGTGATTTTTGAAGCCACAAATGGATCTACTTCTGGGGCATGTTCCGAACCCCACTGCTGCCCTTCTTGCCGTACTCCATTGTTCATTATTAACACTCGCTGACCATATACGCCTTGAATTACGGGCTTAAAAATAGACGGCCCCGTTTGTACAGCAAATACGCCTGGTATTTCTTGCAGCGTTTGCCCTAGCGACAAACCCCTCGTGCGGTCGAGTGCAGTGCCTTTCAATTGAGATTCTTGCAATACGGCTACAGATTTTTTCTCCCCCACAATTACCACAGATTCGAGCAAGCAAGTATCTGCATGAAGTACTAGCAATAAATCTGTCGCTTGTGCTAGATGAATGTTAATTTTTAATTCTTTAAAACCAGCATATTGACACAGCAAAAAACCTTCCTCAATGCACAAATTTTCCAATTTGAAATTGCCCCTTGCTCCACTAGCAACCGATTTGCGCTCACATGGCCAAACAATGACAGCACCTTCGATTGGTTTTTTATTTTCCCCATCTATTACTTTGCCTTGTAAAAGTTTGTCGCAATTGATTTCGCTATTTTGTGCCTTTGCAAGTACACCTAAAATGCACCAAGCGAAAGGAATAAAAAATATCTTACGGTAAGATTGGGGAAACAATTGGAATGAAATAAATGAGCGTAAAAGTACCAAAGAAATGGAATTTATGCAACATGGTTACAAATACAACAAGCCACTAAGATGATTAGCCACCTTAGCGATTTCTGATTTAACCCGAAAATTCTCAATAGGATTTGGTATTTATTTGTTAAAGTGTTAATTATTATATGTTTGAGTATTATTTTTTCTTGAAATTAGGGAAAGAAAAACTTCCCGATATGAAAGACCGGTTAGACTTTGAATATTCCAATAAGCAAGTCACTGCTCATGGTGGCTTAGCCATAGTAAAAAGATTTCTGGATAAAACAAGTATTGCACATATTCAATATACCTCAATGATGATTTTTAAAAATATTTTCTCCATTCTCATCATTTCCAGTATACTAAAACAATTTTAGATATAATAAAGCAGAAATACAACCTATCTAACTGATAACGTAACCACAAAATAAAAAGGCATGAATCCATCTCGATTCATGCCTTAAACTATCGGCTCGCAACCTGTGGTGAAACTATCTGCTCAGGTAAAGATTTCTTTCAGAATATATTTTCAAGAAAAAATCGTCGGAAAGGTCGTCTATAAAATAAATGGCTTCACCTGTAGATTTCATCTCTGGCCCTAGTTCCTTATTTACATTGGGGAATTTGTTGAAAGAGAATACTGGAATTTTGATGGCATAACCCTTTTTCACCGGGTTAAATTCAAAGTCTGTAACTTTTTTTGCACCCAACATTACTTTGGTAGCATAGTTTACATAAGGCTCTTGGTATGCTTTGCAAATGAATGGCACCGTGCGAGACGCTCTTGGATTGGCCTCAATTACATATACTTTTTCGTCTTTTACTGCAAACTGAATGTTAATTAGCCCAACTGTATTAAGTGCCAAGGCAATTCTCTTGGTGTAATTTTCTATCTGTGCTATTTCCAAAGCCCCAAGGTTGAATGGTGGCAATACCGCATTAGAATCGCCAGAGTGAATACCCGCTGGCTCTATATGCTCCATAATACCGATGATGTACACATTCTCCCCATCGCAAATAGCATCGGCCTCTGCTTCTATTGCATTTTCCAAAAAATGATCTACCAAAACTTTGTTGCCTGGAATGTCTTTCAACAAATCAATCACGTGTGATTCTAGTTCTTTTTCATTAATCACAATCTTCATGCTTTGCCCACCCAATACGTATGAGGGACGCACCAACAATGGAAATTTCAAATTCTTGGAAATCTCTATGGCCTCTTCTGCATTTTCTATTACCCCAAATTCTGGAAATGGGATGTTGTTGTCTTTCAACATGGTAGAGAAGCTGCCTCTATCTTCTGCCAAATCCAGTGATTTGTAATTGGTGCCTATGATTTTGATACCATATCTATCCAACTTTTCAGCAAGTTTCAATGCTGTTTGTCCACCCAATTGCACAATTACGCCTTCGGGTTTTTCATGAAGTATAATGTCGTAAATATGTTCCCAGAATACAGGCTCAAAATACAATTTGTCAGCAATATCAAAGTCTGTAGAAACAGTTTCTGGGTTGCAATTAATCATGATGGTTTCGTAGCCACACTCTTTGGCGGCAAGTACGCCGTGAACGCATGAGTAGTCAAACTCAATACCTTGCCCAATTCTGTTTGGCCCGGAACCCAGCACTACTATTTTCTTTCTATCGCTAGAAATAGATTCGTTCTCGCCATCGAAAGTAGAATAATAATATGGTGTTTTGGCCTCAAATTCTGCGGCACAAGTATCTACCATTTTGTACACCCGCTTGATTCCCATTTCGTGACGTAGGGCAAACACTTCGCTTTCTAAACAGTCCAGTAAATGAGCAATCTGCCTATCCGCATAGCCTTTTTGCTTGGCGGTACGCATCAAATTTTCTGGGAAGTTTTTAATCGAGCATTTCTCAATTTCCTTTTCCAGGTTGTGAAGCTCTTCTATTTGATATAAAAACCAAGGGTCTATTTTGGTAAGGTTTTGAATGGTTTTGGTCGGCATGCCCATTTTAAAGGCATCTTTGATATGGAACAATCTGTTCCAACTTGGGTGTGCAAGGCTATCCAAAATTACATCTTGGTTGGTTACTTCTTTTCCATCGGCACCCAATCCATTTCTTTTAATTTCTAGCGATTGACAGGCTTTTTGCAATGCTTCTTGAAAGTTGCGACCAATACCCATGGCTTCACCCACCGATTTCATTTGCAAGCCCAGTTCTCTGTCGGCTCCTTTGAATTTGTCAAAATTCCAACGAGGTATTTTCACAATTACGTAATCTATAGCAGGCTCGAAGAAGGCACTGGTGGTTTTGGTAATCGCATTTTTCAATTCGTCCAAATTGTACCCAATGGCAAGTTTGGCGGCAATCTTAGCAATAGGATAGCCTGTAGCCTTAGAAGCCAAAGCCGAAGAGCGAGATACACGAGGATTTATTTCAATACCTATTATTTCTTTTTCATCTTTTGGGTTTACAGAAAACTGTACATTGCAACCACCCGCAAAATGACCTATGCCGTTCATCATTTTGATGGCTAGGTCTCGCATGTGCTGGTAGGCAGTGTCAGAGAGTGTCATGGCTGGAGCTACAGTGATAGAGTCGCCCGTATGCACGCCCATAGGGTCAAAATTTTCTATGGAACAAATGATGATTACGTTGCCAATATTGTCACGCAACAATTCCAATTCATATTCTTTCCAACCTTTGATGCTTTGCTCTACAAGCACCTCGTGCGTGGGTGAAGCATGAAGACCAGTATTCAGTGCTTGGTCAAATTTTGCAGGATCTTCTATAAAACCACCACCAGTGCCGCCTAGTGTAAATGATGGCCGAATTACTAATGGAAAGCCTATGCGTTGGGCTATTTCTTTGCCTTGTAAAAATGAGGTTGCAGTTTCTCCTTTGCACACGCCCACATTTAGTTCGAGCATTTTAAGGCGAAATTTCTCACGATCTTCTGTAGTCTCTATTGCCCCGATGTCAACACCAATCATTCTCACTCCATATTTTTTCCAAATGCCCGCTTTTTCGCAGTCAATAGCAAGGTTCAACGCCGTTTGCCCGCCCATAGTAGGCAGTACAGCATCAATTTTATGTTTTTCTAATATTTCAATAATGTATTTCTTCTCCAGCGGTTTTAGATATACATTGTCTGCCGTAACCTTATCTGTCATGATGGTCGCAGGGTTAGAATTGATAAGTGTTACCTCAATTCCTTCCTCTCTAAGAGAGCGAGAGGCTTGAGAGCCAGCATAATCAAATTCACATGCTTGCCCAATCACGATGGGGCCACTACCGATAATAAGTACCGATTTAATGCTATTGTCTTTTGGCATTGGATGTTGGTATATGTATTGTTAAAAATAAGTTTTCAAACTTGGCTAAAAGTGGCGTACACTTCTAAATTCAAATTGAGCAAAGTTAGGGCAATTTGATTGTAATCAAAAAAGAAAGTTGTGTTATTTGGATTAAGAAATTGTAAAGGGAATGGTGAGCGTTTTCTTGTTGCATCTTGTAACTTTTTGTAACATCCTGTTGCATCTTGTCGCATCTTGTAACATCTTGTAACTTTCTGTAACATCTTGTTGCATCTTGTAACTTTCTGTAACATCTTGTTGCATCTTGTAACTTTTTGTAACATCTTGTAACATCTTGTAACATCTTGTAACATTTGATATGGAAAGTTTAGTTTATTTATTTACAGTTAACCTTGATTGGCAGCTAATAGGTCTTATAAGTGAGATAGATAGGTTTGATGCATCGTGGACAAGTATAGAAAGAGTAGAGCAACAAAATCTTAAGCAATTAAAATCTATCGCTACCGTAAGAAGCGTAGGTGCATCTACCAGAATTGAAGGCTCCAAATTATCTGACGAAGAGGTAGATGTATTGCTTAAAAATATAGATATTACTAAGCTGGAAGATAGAGATTCTCAAGAAGTTGTTGGGTATTTCGAGGCTTTAGATATTATTTCAGAGACTTACCAAGACATTCGGATATCTGTAGGAGACATAAAAAACTTGCACAATATCTTAATGAAGTACAGTACCAAAGATGAATGGCACAAAGGAGATTACAAGCAGCATAGCAACGCCGTAGAAGCCAGATATCCTAATGGGAAAAGTGAAATTATATTTCAAACCACAGAGCCAGGATTTGCTACAGAAGATGCAATGAATAAATTGATTGAATGGTATCACCAAGAAAACGCCATTCATCCATTGGTAAAATGTGCTTTGTTTACGTATGAATTTTTAAGCATACATCCATTTCAAGATGGCAATGGAAGGCTAAGCCGACTATTGTCTGCATTGTTGTTACTAAAAAATAAGTACCAATGGATTCAATATGTGAGTTTTGAACATGAGATAGAAAATCGAAAAAACGAATATTACAGGGTGCTAAGAAGTTGCCAAGCACAGCGTCCTGATGAAAATATCAGTGACTGGATAAATTTCTTTTTCGATGCCTTAAAAAATATCCAAGTGCAATTGATGCAGAAACTGCACCGCCACCATACCGATGAACAGCTACTGCCTCGTGAAAAAATGATCATCAGTTTTATAGAAAATCACCCAGGTTGCAAATCAGGAGCAATAGCAAAAGGTTTAAATATTTCTAGACCAATAGTGATTAGGGAACTATTGGTTTTGATTGAGAAAAATAAAATTGAAAAATTAGGTACAGGGTCAGCTACGCAGTATTTGATAAGGTAGGAGCTGTTAAATTAAATATTAATGATGGGTTGAATTCATCGTGAGTGACTATTTCTTGTAAAAGTATAATGAAAACAAAAACAATAAGTAAAATGAATAAAGCTATTTTTATATTCTTTGCACTTGTATTCAAGGCTAATCTATTCGCCCAAATACAGGTTAATGAAGTAATTTACTTTGATTATGATAAAAGTACATTAGCAACTCAAGCTGCCGAAACTCTTGAAAAACTCTACAATAAAATCCAATCTAATAAGGTTGGCAGCATCAATATAACAGGGCATACTGACGCTGATGGGATGGAGAATTATAACTTAGACCTTGCCAAAGCCAGAATCAACACGGTATTTGAATATTTTAAGGCAAAAGGCGTTGACGAGCAACAAATACGACTTCAATTTTATGGCGAAAGCAAGCCAATAGCTGAGAACAAAAGTGAGCAAGGCAAAAAGATTAATCGAAGAGTGGAAATAGCATTTGAAATACCGAACAAAAAACAGGAGAAAATCACCAAAGAAGACTTTGAAAAGCAACCCCAAAAATTTGTCATACTTAGGAATAAAGACACCATGCTCACTTGCAATGAAGGAACAATTTTAAAGATTTATGCAAGCTCGCTTGTCTCGAAAAATGGGGACAAAAAAGATAATGATAGCGTTACGATATCAGTAAGAGAGTACTACAAGATATCCGATATGTTACTAGCAAATCTATCGACCACTTCTAATAGAAATCTTTTGGAGACAGGCGGAATGGTCAATATCATTGCGACAGACGAGAACGACACGTTACAGTTAGAGAAAGGCAAAACAATACAAATAAGCTTTCCAACTAATAAAAGAGAAGATAATATGCAGTTGTTTTCTGGGATATGGGATAATAATCACATCAATTGGCGGCCGCATTTAATAGAAGGTATTGATAAAGTTCCACAGCCTGGCGAGAACACTGGAAAGGCCGTTACCCAATGGGTTGATATAAAGTCGAGGTCATATCCAAAATTTACTGGTGGGCAACTAGAATTGGATAAGTTTATTTCAAAAAATCTAAAGTATCCTGAACAAGCCCAGAAACTAGGTGTACAAGGCGTTGTATATGTCAGCTTGATTATAAATGAATTAGGAAAAATTAAAGCCCCAAAAGTTGTAAAAAGTGTTACTTCCGAATTAGATTCCGCTGCTTTGGATTTGGTAAGAAAAATGCCCGATTGGTTACCCGTTAAAGAAAATGGGAAAAGCATCAGTAGCGATTACTTGCTTCGTATTGTTTTCAAATTGGATGAAGATTCACCATACTCAGCAGTAGGCTATAAGGAAGCATTTGAAAAATCATTTGGTGATACCAATATGCAACAAGTAAATTCTGGCAATTTGATGTATTACGTTTTTAGTAGCACTACTCTCGGCTGGATTAACTGTGATAGATTTTTAGAGATTAATCCCAAAATCAATTTTGCTGTAAAAGTCGAACATGACATTGAATCTATAAAGATTGTTTTTAATCGTTTCAAAGCAATAATGGACGTATCAGTAGTGAATGGTACTCATACATTTGAGAATGTTCCCAAAGGGGAAAAAATTACTATTGTGGCGATTAAGCGTGTAGAGGGGAAACCATTTTTAGCGGTCAAAGAAACTGAAACTTCCACCAAAGTTGAAAATGAATTGGTTTTTCAACCCGTCACAATGGAAATGTTGAAGACTGAAATGCGAAAACTCGACAAGTTGAATTGAGCCAATTCCATCTTGCCGCATCCTGTCACATCCTGTAACATTTATTCACCACACAATATCCACTTATAGTATGGTGATGAAGTACAGTATTTTTTCCAAATTGCATAAAAATTAAATAGGCGAGGCTTTCAAATCTATTGGGGTAGCTCATGCAAGCAATTGACGCCCATCAAAACACAACTCATGAAAACAAAAGGCAATAAAAACAATAAGATAAATATAGTAACGCTGGGTTGCTCTAAAAACTTGGTAGATTCTGAACAGATATTGACCCAACTTCGGGGCAACAATATGAATGCTACCCACGAGGCAGCAAACGACGATGCCAGTATTGTGATTGTAAATACGTGTGGCTTTATCGACAATGCCAAGCAGGAATCTATCGACACCATACTTCGCTACGTGGATGCCAAAAATGCAGGAATGGTAGATAAACTATATGTTACGGGTTGCCTTTCGCATCGCTATAAAGACGAGTTGGAAAAAGAAATTCCAATGGTAGATGCTTTTTTTGGTACCAATGAATTGCCTCGTCTTTTGAAAACATTAAAAGCCAATTACAAACATGAATTGGTAGGCGAGCGATTGATTACTACCCCTGCACACTATGCCTATTTGAAAATAAGCGAAGGCTGCGACCACCCTTGTTCTTTTTGTGCCATCCCGCTAATGCGTGGGGTGCTGGCCTCTAGGCCTATGGAGGAACTGGTTTTGCAAGCGAAAAATTTGGCCAAAAATGGTACTAAAGAACTGGTGCTGATAGCACAAGATTTGACAGATTATGGCAAAGACATTTACCAAAAAAGAAACTTGGCAGAATTGCTACAACGCCTATCAGATGTGGAGGGAATAGATTGGATACGGCTTCAATACGCCTATCCATCGCAGTTTCCGATGGATGTGTTGCAGGTGATGAACGAGCGGAGCAACATTTGCAAATACCTAGACATGCCGCTACAGCACAGCACTACAGCCATGCTGAAACACATGAGAAGAGGCATTTCGGGCGAGCGTACCGCAAGTTTGCTAAAAGAAATTCGTGAGCAAGTGCCCAATATAGCCATTCGCACCACATTGATTGCTGGGCATCCTGGTGAAACAGAGGCCGATTTTGATGCCTTGTGCCAATTTGTAGAGGCGACAAGATTTGAAAGACTGGGTGTGTTTACCTATTCGCATGAAGAAAACACCCATGCACACACCATGCCCGACACCATAAGTGCCGAAGTAAAGCAATACCGTGCCGATACCTTGATGGAAATACAAGAAAAAATTTCTTACCAATTGAATCAAGAAAAAATAGGGCAGACTTTTAAAGTTTTATTTGATCGTAAAGAAGGCGGCCAATTTATAGGCCGCACCGAATATGACTCGCCCGAGGTAGACAATGAGGTACTGGTAGATGCAGCATCACATTTTGTACGATTGGGCGATTTTGCACAAGTACGTATTCACGATGCCACCGAATTTGATTTGTATGGCGAGGTTTGCGTGTAATTTTCGATTTCAAATTTTAAAAATTGACAATCAATAACGTTGGTTAAAACAACCGTCTAGAATTTGTGTTAATTGTGTTTAGGCAAAAACAGGTTCATTTATTTGTATTTGAAAATAATCGTTTATCACTGCAGAAAATCTATTCTTATTAAAACAATCTATATGAATTATCAAAACATTGCAACACTAGGTCAGTTAAAGGCAAGTGGCTATAAAAGCCGCTCGGTAAAGGAAGAAATGCGGGAAAACTTGATTGCCTCTATGCGTGAGCACAAAGATTTTTTGCAAGAAATAAAAGGATATGAAGACACGGTGATTCCTCAATTGCAAACAGCAATACTTTCTCGACACAATATTATATTGCTAGGCTTGCGTGGGCAAGCTAAGACTAGGGTGGCACGCCTTATGGTAAGGTTGCTTGACGAATATATGCCTATAGTAGCAGGCTCGGAAATTAACGACGATCCTCTGCAACCCATATCTCGATACGCCCTAGATACCATTGCAACGCATGGCGACAGCACTCCTATTTCGTGGATACATAGAGAAGAAAGATACACCGAGAAATTAGCAACGCCCGATGTGTCTATCTCTGATTTGATAGGCGATGTAGATCCTATCAAGGCAGCCACGATGAAGCTAACCTATGCCGACGAGCGGGTAATTCATTTTGGACTAATTCCTCGGTCGCATCGTTGCATATTTGTCATCAACGAATTGCCCGATTTGCAAGCACGAATTCAAGTGGCATTGTTCAATATTTTGCAAGAAGGCGACATTCAAATACGTGGCTTTAAGTTGCGTTTACCGCTCGATTTGCAGTTTGTATTTACAGCCAATCCAGAAGATTATACCAATCGTGGTTCTATAGTTACGCCACTAAAAGACCGTATCGACAGCCAAATATTAACCCATTACCCAAAATCTGTGGCTATCTCTAGGGCAATCACAGCGCAGGAAGCCAAGCTAAGCGATAGCCAAAGGAAACACATTGTAGCCAGTGAATTGGTGAAACATTTGATAGAATCTATATCTTTCGAGGCACGTGCTAGTGAATACATTGACCAAAAAAGTGGGGTATCGGCACGGTTAAATATTTCAGCTTACGAAAACATATTTAGTGCAGCCGAGCGACGCATGATATTGACCAACGAATCTTCGGCAACCCTTCGTATTGGCGATTTGTACAGTGCCATTCCATCTATTACTGGAAAAGTGGAACTGGTTTACGAGGGCGAATTAGAAGGTATTGCCAACGTGGCCTATTTTTTAATTGGGAAATTGATGCGCAAAGAATTTGAGAAAATATTTCCCAACCCAGAGAAAATAAAGAAAGACAAAAAAACCAAACACGTAAGCCCCTATATAAGTTTGGTAGAATGGTTTAACAACGGCAACAGTATAGACTTGCTACATGATGTGCCTACAGCCGAATACGAAAAAACCTTGCGAGGAGTACCAGGATTGCAAGAATTGGTCACGACCTATTTGCCCCAATTGCCAGAGAGTGAACAATTACTTTACATGGAATTTGCCCTACATGGCTTGTCAGAATTTTCGCAAATAAGTAAGCACAGGCTTGATAGGGGTATGCAGTTCAAAGATTTGATGGGCAGCATGTTTAACCTCGACGGCGACGACGACGATTTGGAGCAGGATAATAGGAGGCCAAACGTAAGTGACAATTGAAATCGAGATTGGTGTTTGGGTAATTTTAATGGTAGTTTTATAAATGAACTCATAGCCAAATTTAGTCTCTCCTTAAAAACATTTCTCGCCCTTATACTTGCACTCATGAGCTAAGTTGGGGTGGAGGGTATTAAAAAATTTGCCTCGGCCAAGCAATTTGCAAGTTGGTTACGGC